>JAITMO010000177.1 GCA_031277345.1 Candidatus Bathycorpusculum soli | reverse complement strand
TATGAAAATTGTTGTGTGCTCGTCTTTGGTTAATTTAACTGTGTATTTTTTGTTCATAGTTATACCCTACAAGTATAGAGTACAACCAACACTTATTTATAATGTGGTCAAAGCAATATTTTGTGATTCTTCTTTATGTAATTGTTTGTTGCGCCAACCTTCTAAAAGTTCTCCGAAATTGCTGGTCTGCAAGAGAGCTATTGTATCGCATCACTAAACGAAACGCGATAGTTTTTGACTGTTTGAGCGAGTGGGGCATATCCTTCACAAAAAGTATAAAAACGATGTAAGCGATATATAACTGAGAATTAGTGTTGTAAGTAACACGTTATGTTCTCAGGTAAATGTTATATGTTTGAAAGCAAGAAACCGTTACTAATATTTAGTAGTGTCTTTTTGATGACTGTAATTTTGTTTGGAGCCTTTATGCCGGCTCTTGCAGTGGAAGAAACAGACACCCAAACCATGTTCATAGATGAGGCTGAAGAGTGGTTATGGTACGAAAATATTGACAGAAAGTTGTTAAAAGAGGATGACATGAATTCGTACTCTTGGCTACTCTTTATTGACCTGATCAATTGTTTTCCAAAAGTGTTAGTACCTACTGAAAATGGTGACGTAAAAGAGATAGTTGAATATCCTAACGAGTATGCAGGTGCTTTCATTGACGAGGCTAATAGATTGCATATTGTTTTAACTAAACCTGTAGACTCAGAGACAGAATACAATTATCGAAAAATAACCGGTTATGATGAGTCAGTTGTTTATGATGTCGCAAAATACCCGCTGCCCTTCCTATATGACGTACAAACATCCTTGGGCGATGTTATGGCAGAATTTGGTATTCAATCAACTTCTTTAAATGAATTTACAAATAGGTTAGAAGTTGATCTATCTGACAGTACAAAGGAAAAGGACATTGTAGACTTTCTTACAACTAAATTTAACGAATTTGACACTGGTTGCCTTACCTTTACAGACTCGACTGGCCCAATGCTACCTACCGCATCAAATACAGCAACCAATGCATTAGCAGGTTCTCAGACTTCAGCTAATGCCAACCAAATCATTGGTTCGTTGGGTTTTAATGCTTATGATAAATCAACAGGTCAATATGGCGCGGTTACTGCTGCTCATGTTGCACCATTTGGTGCAACACGTAGAAATGCGCTATTAACAACTATTGGAAGTGTGTCCATAAGTAAATTTGGCGGTACTGTTGATGCATCGTTTATTCCGTTTTCAAGTGGTGGCAATAATATATCTCCATCTTATAATTATTATACTTCATCACCTGAGAGTGCTGATTTTTTGATGAGTTACTGTAAAAACTCTTTCTTTGTATCAGGCTTATCTATGCACACTATTGGGAATACAACCGGTCATCTTACAGGAACAGTACTTTCAGTAAGTATGCAGGGTCAAATGGAACAGTACGTAGGATCTGGATATTTCGTAAATTTCAATGACCTGTTAAAAGTATCAAATGGCGTAAATGAGGGTGATAGTGGCGGAATTATGTACCATCAAGTTTGGTCAGGTTCACTACTATCACCACCAATTAAAATGATAGCAGGAATTATAATTGCTAGGACCGGCTTCATTATTTATGATGGCGTGGGGTCAAAGGTGGAGAATATTATGAATGAATTGAATATTGGGTTGTATATTAAAAGTCCAATACATCAATATGTTTCGGGAATAGAAAGCAAAACGACTCTTGGTTATGGTGCGGTCAATAATTGGAATGGTCTAATAGGAAATACGCCTGATGGCAGTTATGTGCAACTTTATGGTGGCAATTATGGCGATGGAGGACATGTAGTTGGACAAATGAATTCAGTATCGTCTGGTGATATCTGGGTTTACGCATATTCAGGAAATGGTTACTATACTCATTTCTACACATATGTTGCCTACAACTATAATGGTCCTTGGACACTAACTAAGGTTCAAACGGTATACGGCAATGGTGGTGGTGCCCAATGGATTAATTGCGGTTATGCTAATAGTGGTTTTCGATATATTGGGTTAGCAGGCTATGACGACAACGGTATGAGTGCCAACATATTCATCGATGCAGTACTAGTCACGCAACCGTGAAAACTTTATTTCTTTTTTTTATTATTTTAAATGCCTAGTCATTTTATGTGGTGAGGAACATGTTGAAAAATAAACGATACAAGCTTTTGATTGTTGTGGGTGTGGTTTTGTCTGTTGTTATTTGTGGTGTGTTGTTTTTTCCAATGTTGTGTTTTCCTTTAGAGACAAGTGTGTCGGGTCATGTTTTTCATGTTGGCGATAAAATATCTGGTACTGCAACAATTACTAATAAAAGCGGGTTCGATGTTCACGCAGTTTACTCAACTGCGCCTTGTGTACATACTTATAACATTAATGATAGACCTAATTACATACATCCACTGTTTGTTTTTAATAGGGTTTTGAAAGCTGGTGATAAGTTGTCTCTTGATTTTACGTATGAGTTTACTGAGTCAGGGTTGTATATCGTGGAAACGCACGCCGAGTGTAAGATCAATAACTATCCACTTTGGTACAGAAATTATAATGTCATCATTGTGCTAAAGTAGACTTATTGCCATCAATCTCTATATTGCATATTTTTTGGAATAAAACTACAACAATGCGTTAAATACCTGACTTTTTAGCCTTTTTTATACACTAAGTCCCTTATTTTTTGCTCACTCTTCAACTCAACTATCAAATCCCACTCAAACTTACTCTTCACATCAAAGTTCCACCGATAACCCATCCGCAACAAATCCAAAGCCTCAACCACCGAAAAAGACAAACCAAAAATCCTAAACACCAACAAAACCAACACCACATAAGCCACATAACAAACCTTCACATGCGCCTCCACATGAGAACAAAGCCAAACACGAACCGGACGCAAACCCAAAACACCCCTCAAACACCTAAACGAACACTCCACCACATCCTTCTCAAAATACAACCTAACAACCCCAAAACTATCCAACCCAGCATTATGAAAAAGAAGCGAAAAACCCAAAAACTCAAACCATAACTAAAATACTATTCGAACAGACACAAATAACTTTAAAAAACACACTCCCCTCTACATCGCGTGACACTCTATTCTTACTTGATCGGGTGAAACTATTAGTCGATAATGTGAAATGCTAAATAACCAGTTTTTACTGATTGAATTAGGTTTAGTATGTCTTTACATCAAACACGAGTACAAGATTTACTCACAAAAATAGAGAAACAAAAACATATGTACGGTTCAGTTTTGGTTTCTTGTTTCTTGTATAGAGACGAAATAACGTCTATTTGGACAAATATTACTACTTTGATTGTGCCCTTGAGCGAAAAAGAAACTGCGCCCGATCCAGCAAGGTTAGTTTATGGCAACCTTATGCTGTTAAAAACAATAATAACGCTCGATGAACTAGTTGAACTAATAAAAGAGCTACCTGAAAAAACGCCTGCAGAACTTAAAATTGCAGATCTAACTATCAGTGTACAAGGGGAACTGGACAGCGGTTACAGACATTTTCCTCAAAATAATTATCTTTTTGTTGACATTAAATGGGGATATGAAGTATTCCCGTACAGAAAAGACAAAAACAACCTTCAGACTATTGGCTATGATCCAATGGTATCTGTTGATCTACCATTATATCCCAATTATAAATATGCCTTAAAAGATTTTATCGGCATTAATCCTGACAGAGATGTATGCGGAATATTTTTCTGCTTACCTAATTATGGGGGTAGAATAGACTACGTCACTTTTGATGAACCATTACAGTTATCCATAGGCATAGAAACCAGATACAAAGAAAACACAGACATTATTGGAAAGTTGTATTGTTCAAATGAAAAAACATTAATGCAACAAGATATAATGTTTGAAAATAATCAAAACAGCACTGTAACATCTTTGAATTTTGTCCCTCAATACGTACAGATTTTGTTGCTTTCAAAAAAAGACGGTAAAATATTGGATAAAAGAGAAACTTATTTTAACCTAAGTGATGCTGCACGTGATAGAAAGGATATTTCTGATGACGAGTTATTAGAATTGATTAAAAATGGGGAAAACCACTGTGTCGAATTTAAAAAAGCAATAGACACACCAGATAAGCTTGATGAAATTGCTCAAACTGCTGTTGCATTTGCCAATAATCAAGGCGGTATCATAATTATTGGGGTCGATGACCATGGAAAAATAGTTGGATACACCAGACCCAGTGATAAACCCAAAGACAAAATTACAAACACCATAACAAATAAATGTCAACCCATGATTGATTATACGTTACATGATAAAAAATTACAGGGAACAGATCTCATAATAGTCCAAGTTAATGCAGGAAGAAATAACCTCTATGCATACGAACAAATACATTTCTACAAACGTACAGGTGCAACAAATAGCCATATTCCCGTATATGAAATAAACGAATTGCGCAAGCAAAACTCGATTAATGATGAACACACAGAACCTTATTGAGAACCTGATTCACTAACAAACTCAGGTTTAACCTTGTTTTGATTATTCAATTGTTATTCCCTGTTATGTTGCGCTTGTTAATTTCACTATTCTGAGCAAACAAACAGTAGTTACATATTTTCGATGCTAAATTATGATTTATCGCAGTAGTTAATTGGCGATTTTTCGTTTAACGCCCATAGTAGTGTGAGCAAACACATTTGTTCTTGTAATGACGACACAACAAACTCCACACACCTAAAACCGCTGTTACAAGACTTAACACTACTAAACCAACACCATTCCAACTAAACAAAACTTTCAACAAATAACACAAAACACCATTATTATTTCACGGCTTCATACATAGAAGCAAACAACCAAACAAGCAATGGTTCCACAAAACATAGAATAACCAACAATGAATCAAACACAACAACACATGTTAACCATAACAAACACAGAAAACAAACACAAAAAACCTCACCAACCTCTTACCAAGTTTTAAACCCAAACAAACACACATGCCCCCACACAAACAAACCGCCCAACCAAACAAACCATAAAACCATAAAACAACAAAAACTTAAACCTCTACAACCAAAATAACAACAGCAAAAACAACCAACAAACACAAAGTAAACACACAAACACACAAACGAAAAATAAAAAGCCAAACGTTGAGGCGAAAAATCGAGTGAAAAAAGAAAGAAAATAGTCAGAAGCTGTTTGTTAGCTAATGACCATGAAAGCACATATCCAAACATGCCCTAACGTGTTTGACCCGCCCATTGCAAGAGTCCCAACAGCAAAATACCGATAATACTTAAACGATGGCGTGTTGCCGACATAGAGCATTTGGCCATTTGAAGAGTAGTCCGCAGATACCGGAGTAGCTCCACCAATCTGAACCCACTCCATGTTTACACCATCCCACGCAAACACTATTGCATAATTTGGGTTTGGCGGATTAACTTGTCCATGTTTTACTGCAACATAAACCTCTCCACCTACAGTACTGCACATATCAACCACAGCAAGTATCGACTGAGGATTCAAAGAAGTGCCAGAGGCTCTGAACTGCGCAAACCCCCATGGAAGATCACATGGACCAACCAAGTCTTCTATGTAATTTGCAGTTCCTTTACTGGTGCCAGCCAGAATGATAGTGTCTGGTGCATCACATGCGTAATGAACGGTTCGTGATGTTTTGCGGTCAGCAAAATCCATTTCCTTAACTACATCTGCTTTCTTAAAGGCTATTTGTACATCACCGACTTTTTTAACCTCAGCAAGCAACTCAATAACTTTTGGATCCGAAGGCATTGCAACATCCTTAATAACTTTGGGTAAAACATCTTTCTCTTTATTTTTATCCATAATATACTCCCACCATATTTCATCACAAAACATTAATGTTTACCTGAATATATTTTTTCTGATTTGCAAGCACTACGCTAAAACAGTACAACAAACAATACATCTAAAAAACAAAAACAAAACCTAAACAACTAACCTCAACAACCTCTTAAACAGATCTTTGCATTAAAACAAAATAGGCACTGATCTAAAGTCAACACTAAAGACCAAAGTGTTCTAACACAAATTATAAGTTCCACCATGAGAATAAAAATAGTAAAAATCAATTAAGGTGGTGAAAGAATAGTTGAAAATTGCAAATAAAAGAATGGCTTTATGCATATTTATGTTAGCAATAGTAACACGACGTACGCATGAAAGTTTTTTGCAGATGTTTAGTTAGTTGTGTTTAGAGTGTTATTTTGGTTTTTAGAGTGTTAAGAGTTGTTTAAGGTATTTTACTGGGTTGCAACAGATTATG
>JAITMO010000175.1 GCA_031277345.1 Candidatus Bathycorpusculum soli | reverse complement strand
TTCATATGAAAGCACTGATATAACTCGCTGCTATTTTAATCAATATGACCATTCTGTTGCTATAAATGTGGAACCTAACGCTGAAGTTTCTTGCAGCTTACTACAAAGCGTACGTATATGGCTATGTGTTGATGGAAATGCTAACCAGACTGGCATTCGAATGAGCGGAACAATGTCTCAAACCCTATTTTCAGGCGTTGTTTTTGAATCCTTTAGCGATGCCCCCGATAAAATATTTGGCCTAGATCTAACCGATACTGCCTCCGTCTCGCCAATTCTTGATGTTGACGTAAGCTTCCTTGGCAACTGGACCGCAAAAATCCACAACCCATACAGCGTATGGATCTCAGCTGTAGGCAGCTCCTTTAGCCAGACAAACCTAACAGTACCAATAGGTTTAAACGGACAATACGGTGACACCATAGCTATACGCCCTGTTCCCCTAAAAATCGTTAACTTTAAACCAAAAATCGAAGTAACAGGCAACTTTAACCCTGCTGAAACAATCACCATACGCGTTAGACTAGAATGCATAGACAATACCTACTCACCAGCCATAGAAAAAACCTTCAACAACAGTTCAACAATCTGGTTTACAGACGATGAACTATTAGAAATGTTTCCCTCACAAAACATAGTCTGGGCCGTAATCATAGACGCAACCAGCAACACCAGCAACACAAACGTAACCGTAAAAGTAAGCGTCTATGGCATCTCAGGATAAACAAAACAAAACAGAAAAAATCATGCATCCATACGCAACATCATGCTTTATGATCTATTTGTTTTCTTTAGTTTTATGTTTATTGTAACCTCAAACAAATGTAAAAACACTAAAAACATAGCCACCATATAAACCAACAAAAAACATACACACAAACTTGGATACTTATTAAAAAGAGAAGACACTTAAGCGAAAAGGCCAAGGTGAGTCTGAAAACGGTGTCTGCTACATATACTCCGCCGTAAAACGTAGGTCTTTCTTGTTTACAGTTTTCTTAGCAGGCAAATGGACACAGCAAACCTGTCTTTGTATGGTGCGTAAACTTGCCAAAGTGCTTAAAGTGCCCTCGTTTCAGTGTCCACTTGAAGTGTTTACCGATGGTAATGATGATTATGTATGTTTTGTCTTTGTGTTTTCATTTGGGTCTTGTTGATTATGGTTAGTTGATTAAGGTTAAGAAGAATGGTCGAGTGGTTGGTAAGAAGAAGCTGGTTGTTTATGGTGAACTCTCTTTGGGGATATTGAGACGATGGATGTTTGGGAATTTTAGTGGTGTTTTGTGTGAGCGTGTTGGTCGTTTGGTTGGGGGGAGTGAGTGTTTTTCTAAGGTGAAGCGTTGTCTTGTGTGTGGTTGAGTTGTTTTGGGTTTTGTTGGGATTTTATTAATGAATTTAAATGTGGTTTTTCGCCAAAGCTTGAAGGCTTGTCTGATCATTTGTGGGCTTGGAAAGAATTTTATTACTACAAAATATAATCAGATTTTAATTAGGACACTACCCAAAATTCTTTATCCAGTATAGGATAGTGGAGGGTTGTACTTTGAGCATGCGACCAATGGTATTCATGGATAACCCGATAACGTGGATGTAGAGGATGAAGACTCGTTTTGGGTCATGCCTCAAAATAGTTGACAACCAAATTCTAGCGTGTTTATGAGCAAATCAAACAGGACTTTATGCATTTCTAACGACTTAGAATAACAAATAGTTCTACGAGACAACCGCTTAAGTCTTGTACGAAAAGTCAAATGCTTACGTTCAATTCTCTGTGTATTACGCTTACCTGTACACAAAACATTCGGCGGTATGGCATTGTGGTAGGCAAAAATAGGTAGTGTTCGATATTAGTTTAGGGATATGTTGAAATTTGGTGTGGTGGTGTGGGTTGGTAGTGAAGTGTGTATGGCGGTATTATCGGTAAAGTGTCCGTATTGTGGAAGTATGAAAGTTGTGAAATTTGGCAAGCAGCCTAATAGAGTGTAACTATGTTTGTCGTAATGAAGAATGTTTACGAAAAGTGTTTCAACTTTACTACAAATGCCCGCGCTTGTGCGCCTGGTGTAAAGTTTCGTATTCTTGAAATGGCCATAAATGGCTCTGGAGTGCGTGGTATTGCACGTGTGCTTCATGTAAGTGTTGATGTTGTTATTGATACTTTAAAAAAAGAAAACTGGAATCAGCAGGTAAATTTAACCTACATTAAATCTCGTAAAAATGCCTCAGATATTACTTGTTGAATCTGTTTGTGCTTTGGAGGTGGAGATAGAGTGAGAGGTGGTTTTTTGTTCATGATAAGGAGGGGTAGCTGTGTCTGGTTTGGCGTGCCATGGATCATTTGATGGGTGGGGTTTTGGCTTTACGTTTGGGGTTTGTGAGTGTTGTGTTTTGGAGGAGTTGTTTTTGTTGTTTGTAACGTTTAGTATTTTTAAGGTTTGTGTTGATGGTATTGTGTGTATGAGAAAGTTCTTGGTGTTGATAGGGTTATGGTTGTATGTGGAACATGCAAAGGATTGGGTGTAAGTATTTGTTTTTGTGTATTTGGGTGAAGCGGTTGGTAAGGAGAAATGTTTGTTTTTCAAAGTTTCTTCAAATGCGCAAAACAGTCGTTGGATTATGTATTAACGTGAAAATTTTTAAACGATCACTAACAGCATAAAACAATGTCGAACACTACACTATAGCGCTTGTAAATTAGGGAAGGCAAAAGTTTCATTTCACCTCACGGCAAAAGAAACAAAAAATACTGATAAACTACTCCGTTGACGACACAGTTGCTACTTTGTAGATCTTTTTTTATAAAATAGCTGAAATCATGTTAAATGTTGTTTGTTCTCTATTGGTTGGCTTTTTTTGTTAGTTGTTTTAATTTTGTTTTGTGTGTCTATTTTTAGTTTGTTTTTTGTGCGATAGGCATTTAGGTTACTTGTTATTTAGTTAAAATAAACGGTTGATTGTAATGGCTCTTAAGAAGATTAATAAAGTTTTAGATGGCAGTTGTATTGATCAGGCAGTTGTGGTTAGGGGTTGGGTTTATCGTAAGCGTGAAGGTAAAGATCTTGTATTTTTGGTGTTACGTGATTCTACTGGTGTAATTCAGTGTACAGTTAAAAAGTCAAGCTCTGCTTGGGCAGATGCTCAAAAATTAACTATTGAGTCTAGTTTATCTCTTGAGGGTGTTGCGCATGAGGATAAGCGTGCTCCAGGCGGGTTTGAAATTAGTGTTGAATGCATTAATATTATAGGGTTAGCTGAAACATTTCCGATAGGAAAGGATAAGAGTGAAGAGTTTATACGTGACATGCGACATCTTTGGCTACGCAGTCGACGGATGAACTTGATTATGCAAGTTCGCAACAAAGTTTTTGAATCCGCCAGAGAATATTTTAACAAACAAAACTATACCGAAGTATCTCCTCCCATGTTTATCTCTGCTGCAGTAGAAGGCGGTTCCACATTATTTGGATTAAAATATTTTGATCAACAACTATTCCTAACACAAAGCAGCCAACTTTACCTTGAAATTCTTATGTATTCACTTGAAAAAGTCTACTGCATTGCACCCTCCTTTAGAGCAGAAAAAAGCCGAACAATACGACACTTAACCGAATATTGGCACATAGAAGGCGAATGGCCCTTTGCAGACATGAACGACCTTATGAACTTTGAAGAAAATCTAATGACCCATATATGCCAAAACATAGCTGCAAAATGCGAAAAAGAATTCACCGAACTTGGCGCTAACATTAACAAACTAAAAATAATTAAAACCCCTTTTCCAAAAATTACATACAAAGAAGCAATAGAACGCCTAAAACCAAAAAACCCTGCATTAAACTGGGGCACTGATCTTGGATACGAAGATGAAAAAGTATTAGCAGAAGACTTTGGTCAACCCTTCTTCGTATACGATTACCCAACAGAAATCAAAGCATTCTACTGCAAAACATACCCTAACCACCCTGAAATCGCCATGAGCGTAGACATGATGGTCCCACGAATCGGCGAAATTAGCACTGGCGGCGCAAGAGAAGACAACAAAAACCTTTTAACACAACGAATGAAAGCCCAAGGCCTAACCCCTGAAGACTACGAATGGTACCTTGACCTCCGACGCTACGGCACCGTACCACACGCTGGCTTTGGTATGGGCGTTGAACGACTCATCGTCTGGATGCTAGACCTAGACAACATAATCGACGCAATCCCCTTCCCACGAACCACAAGACGATTCTACCCCTAAAACCTTTCACATTTTTCATTTTTCTTTCATGATAAAAAACATCAGTGTCTGGCTTTGGCATACAATAGACCATCAGAGTAGTGAGATTTTGACTTACACATTTGGAACACGAGAACATTATGTTTTAGAGAGTTGCTTTTGTTGCTTGCACCCTTGTATTTCTAAAGTTTATGCCGACGGCAATTATGCGAATGAAAAAATTCTCGGAGCCGATAAGGTTATGGTTGGTAAGTGTAATACGTAAAGGATTGAGCGTAAGCATCTTTCGTTGCGGATTTGGGTGAAACGCTTGGCAAGAAAAACTATTTGTTCTTCAAAGTCTCTTTAAATGCACAAAACAGTCGTTGGCCTATGCATCAACGTGAAAATTTTTAAACAATCACTAACAACATAAACCAATATCGAACACTACCTTTGATCTTATGTTGAGTTAATAGTTCTGGTTTTCTATTATTTCCCAAAAAATTACTCTATTATTTGGAATCCCTTGACAGTCTCTACA
>JAITMO010000200.1 GCA_031277345.1 Candidatus Bathycorpusculum soli | reverse complement strand
TAACCCTGACTTGTACAAAATTATGACTAACTGATCTAAAATGTTGGATTTTCTTGAAGTGTTGATACACTTTGGAGTCGTCCCTTCTGTTGTTTATGCGCTCAGAACTGCGACTTGTTATGGTCTCGTAGCTACTATGTATTGCGATATCCTTTGTACTGGATGAATTTGGGAATTGGTCGGTTGTTTGCATGAAGCCTTTAGAGAGAGCTCTAACTTCCTTATTTCCTGTTGTATGGAACACGAATGTGGTATTATGTCGAATCAAAGGATGTAATTTTATGTTTTACCGATTAAGACAAAATTTCAATTTGTACTTACTATTGGATATTGTTGTGTTCTTGCGAACTTTTATATTTCTATTTTGACTTTAATGTCCAACTGCATTATTAACGGTTGTTGTTGCAATGTCCTGCCTTGTGTTTCCGTAGCTACGTGGTCTGGCGGTGGGTTCCCTCCAATGGCTTGACGTGTTATGTGTTGGTTGTTCTCCCTATCTACCTGCTTTTGGTTTCTACGTTTTCACTGCCCTCTGTAGGGATTATTATTTATTAGCGTTTCAAAGATGGAGTTTGCCTGCACTGTCAATTTATCATTTATTTGGGTGCCCATTTTAGTTTCTTTGTATATGTGGTATTTTTCCAGGGTGTCCAGCACCTTTCCTTTTTTCTCAACGTGTAACACATTCATGATATTTTCCATTGGTCTGAACGTGTGGCCTTCTTCTATTACGTGTTGAGCGAATTTTGATTTTTTGTAGGCGTACTTAAAGTCTCTGTGATGTTCTCGGAAACTTGTACTGAAAGGCCTGCCGGTCTGTCCGACATATTTCTTTTTACATTTTTGTATTTTGTTTTTGTTCTTCTTCATCGGGTGTCCTTCTTTGTCCGTTCCTTTTCCGAACTTTCTGTAGTATGGACTCGTATTTGTTGTTGCAGATGATGTCCTTGACTGTATCTATTTCTTTCTGTTTTTGTATGTCGTCTAAGTCGTATGTATGGATTCTATTTGCAAAGTACCTGATGGCTGCTAGTTTTTGTTCTATTGGATGGCATGAGTCCTTGAGTATTATAGTGTCTGAGGTCGTTGGCTTTCTGTAAATTTCGTATGTTAGTCCGTTTTTATCTTTTACTATTGTGATATCAAGGAAATTCAGTTTATTATCTGTTTCTTGTCCCATTGAAAATTTTAGCTCGGGGTTTATGCTGTTGAAGGAATTTATGACGTCCTTGATATTTGTGACGTTATCTTTGTACAGTATAAGGATGTCATCTACATATCTAAAGTACCCTTCTATTTTGAAATTTCTTAAAATATCGTACACTACTGTGTTTTCCAGGTACTGCATGTAAATTCTGGAGAGAATCGATGAGGTTGGTGCCCCCATGGCTAGGCCTCTTTCTTGTAGATACGTTTTTCCCCAAATTTGAAGTAGTTCTGTGCTATTATTAGTTTTATAATGTTTGTGATCTCCATTTTTGTTGTGCGTTCCATGTTTTGCTCATCACACATTTTACCAATGATGCTTATTAAATCACCTTGTGGAATATTGGTGTACGTTAGATATATCAAATGATGCTAGTTTTAGATTGGGGGTGAAAGGGATGTCTGAGAGGTCCTTCATTAGTTGGACTGTATTTTGGACATTATAAATGTATGGAAGTGGGATGTGGGTTTTCAGTTTTGTTGTTATCATTTTTGCTACCTTGTATAGTTCGCTCGCGGACTAAGGCCACGGAGTTTAGTTTAGTTTTAGAGTATGTGGGAGCATTTGTGAAATTCACTATGGGTCTAATTGGTATGTCTTTTTTATGCACTTTTATCAGCCCTCTTAAGTTTGGGGTACTTGGGTTTAAATTGACGAATTTCCATTTGTTTTCAACATTCAATATTTGTTTACAGTTATTTAGTTGTTTTCTAAGGTCTTTTTGGAATTTTTTGGTGATATTGTTGTTGACTTCGATGGCCTTGCTTTCTGAGATGAAGTCTTGGATTTTTTGGTTATAATCCTTTGGTAAATTATTACTATGGTATTCCCTTTAACTGCTTTTACTATTATTGCTTCATTTCTTATTAGTTTCTGTTTGATTTGGTTGGTTATCTTGTGTTCTATTTTTGTTTTTACGGTGGTTTGGGCCTTGCTTTGTTGTTGACTGTGTTGTAGTCTTTTGATATTTTGTGCTACTTGGTGGCCTACGCGTTCTTGCTCGCCTGGGGGCAGCAGGGATATAGCGCTTTCTGCTTCAAACGCTAGGTTGTTTATCCAGTTTTTGGTTTGTGACCAAGATTGTATTTTAGGCCTTTATTCAATAGGTTCATTTCATATTCTGAGAAGTTGACTTTAGTTTTGTTTTCAACTATTGGGTGAAATAGTTTGTTGGTTACTATGTTCGGTTTTTGGGCATTCATAAGACTGGAAATTTTCTCGTCCAGATGTTTGTATTTCTTCTCGATTTCTTGGTTGGTTGTCTCGCGAATGGAATGATAAATTAGATTCCAACTGTTTCCCCATCCCCACTTAAGG
>JAITMO010000033.1 GCA_031277345.1 Candidatus Bathycorpusculum soli | reverse complement strand
GGTTTGTTTTGTTATTGTTTCATGTGTTTGGGTGTTTGTTGAAAAGGTTTAATAGTTTTATGGATGGTAATTTTTCGGTGTTCGTTAGGAAGAGTAATGTCATTTCTTTAAAGTTTATTTATTTTTTATTTTGTTTTTCTGGTCGTGTAATGCTGTGTTTTTGTTAGAGTTTTTTTGGTATTTAGGGTTTTTTAGGTTTGATAGTACGTTTGTTACTCTTTGTTCTATCTTGCATTTTTTCTTCTTCTTATTCTATTGTGTTTCATTTCATATTAGCGTGTTTTTGGGAATTGTATTTTTTAAAAACATAAAACGATTTATAGTTCAGCTTCAATCAGCAATCAATTCTAGGTTGACAGCATTGATTGAATAGTTACAAAAATTTTATTTGAAAATATTGAGAAAAAGAGAACTAAGAGATGTATGTTGTTTTCTTTTCGTCTTCTTTCTTTATTTCTTCTGCTTGCGAAGCGCGCTTTACTTCAATTGCTTGCAAACGAGCAACCATTTTTTCAGCTCGAACAATTTCGTCAGTTAATCCAGCTAAATCAACATCAAAGTTGAAAGTGTTTTTTAAGATTTCAAGTACACTTTTTGCTGAGAGTGGATCAGGAATGTAACCACGTGTTTCACCTAAAAGGCATAAAGCATCAATTTTTTTGAATCTAGATAACCCCAGAATTAAACCCGCTGTTCCAACAATTGGACTACCTGAAACACTCAAAGATGCGCCTGCTGCAACTGATTTCTCAATAGTAGCTTTGCTAGTTGCGGCAACAAAAACTTTGGGTTTATCATTTGTCTCCATACGATAGCCACCAATTGTTACAAGTGTGTGCACGTGATTTTTCTCTGCATACTCTAATAGGCAATCAGCTATTTCATATTGTCCTTCAATCGTTTGTGATTGACTATCACCAGTGAACAAAATGAGATCGTTTGCATCTTCTTGAGGATTCTTCCAAAAATAGAAAGTACCACGTAGTAAACGAACGTTACCTTTTTTGTTAACTATCACAAAATATGGAAAGTGCGGAGAGTATAAGTAAGCAATTTTTTGCGCCTTCAATTGCTTAATTAAATAGCGCATAGCAATTTTTCCAACTAAACCTAAACCAGGAAGGCCTTCAATTAAAACGGGGTTGACAGGGTGAATCTGTTGAAGTTCTTTTATGTATGTTTCTTTCATTGCTATTCGCTACCTCTTTTCATCGCTAAGCGATATTTCAAATATTTATCGTCAGGTGAAAACTTTGCTGGGTGAGGGATTTTTACATCACCACTACAACAAGGACATGCTTTCTTGCTTAACGTATAACGTTTGCAGTTAGCACATTTTCTTAATTGCCAAACCAACTATTTTTCCCTTCTAAAAGTGCCTTGCCCACCGGCTTTAGTAATACTTGCAACGACACTTTGTGCAGTCTTCTGGAAGACTTCCTCAGCTTTTTTATAATTTTCAGCTCTAGCTTCAATACTGTACTTTGGCGCTGCAATAACATAAAACTTTACATCTGCTACTCGGAGTTTCTCTACTTTTGCAGCTGCGAAAGCCTCCTTAATTATCTTTACGCCGTTTGGTTTCATACATCTAATTTCTAGGACGCCCTTTACCTTGACCATTTTAACATGAATACGTTCTTCACCAACTTCAGCAAAAACAGCGGCAATTTTTTCTGGCACACCAATTTTTGTTAATACTTCTGGTCCTTCTTTTACTGCTTTCTCAAAACCTTCATATATACCAAATTTTTCATCAATTTTTTCGCCAGCTTGCTGGTAAAGTTCATCAACAGTTAAACCAACTTTTGTGGCAACTTCGCGAAGTAAAGCTTCACCCTTGCGTTCTTTTTTCCACAACATGATTTTTTCAATACGTTCACGCTTGGTAACTCGACGCAGAGAAAGGTCAATATGTCCTTTTTCAAAGTCTACACGTAAAACTTTAAGGACTACTTTTTGTCCTTCACGTACAAAATCGCGAATATTACGAATCCATGAAGAAGAAATTTCTGAAACGTGAAGCAGACCACGTTTATCAAATTCATCAAGCTTTGCGTAAGCACCATAATCAGTTACAGACTCTATTGTAACAATTACTAAATCGCCACTCTCGGGCCATTCAGACTTACGCTCTGCCATTTTACATAACCTCTATAACATTTACTCTAATGCTGAGAGGACTTCGCCATTAATTTTGGCTTTTCCACCTGCAGGAGCAGCTAAAGTTTCACTACATACGTTACATGACACTTTGTTTGTTGCGTGACTGAACACTAATTGTTCGTTACCACATTTTAAGCATTTAACACGCAAGAAAGTACTGCTCGGCTTGGGGATAAGTTTATTCCATTCTGACATAACATTTTAACTCCATTGTAGATTTAAACTAGGGCCAATTTTCTTAATCTTATTCCATCTTTATGACGCATGTAGCTACATTTTTTGCATTTCAAACGTAGAGTTTGCTTTTTGGTCGTTTTAGCGAATTCATGTTGTAGAGCATATTTTTGCCCACCATAGCCTCGTTTTTCTCGAGCGTGGGCGCGTTCGCCAACTGCCAGAGCTCTGCGTTTTCCAGCTTTGTATAAAGTTACAGCATGAGCTTCATGACCTTTACATTTTGGACAGTAAGTCTTGACTTCTTTAGGAACGTTCACTTTGTTCACTACCAGCTTTAACTTTCCATAAAAGTGACATACCCATTCTTATACCTTTTCGCTTTTAAATCTAAAATATGGAACAACCAAACAAAAACAACCCGCCTAATAAACAGGATGACAGGCCAAAATAACAGATTTAACAGTAATCTATTGACTAAAATTCAGTATACTACAAGCTACATCTCTACATAAATTTTACGAAGTTTGCAATACGTATGTGAAAATGGTAAATAACCAACGAGTTACCTGCAAAGTTGCAGTGTTTATGTTACATCAACTATTACAGATAGACCTTGTTTTACAAGTATTTTAGCGTTTTGTGCAGGCAAAGATGCGAGGTCTTCAACAATAAAAGGACCGTAGGGTTTCATATCAACACCGATTATTTGAGGGATGTCTTTGGAAAAGCGCAAGGTAATACGCTTACGTGGTTCCTGATTTGACTTGGAAATGTATCCTTGGAGTAAGCTTTTAGTAAATTTTTGGTAAGCCTCAGTAAAAGGAACAAAGCTTTCAAAGAGTTGAATTTCTTCAAGAGCTAATAAGTCAGTAGAGAGTTTTTGAGTTTGAGTAGTGGATTTAACTATTTTTTTGTATCTTAACCGCAACAGTTCGCCAAGCATACGATTAACATTAACAAATTCTCGTTCAAGTAGAGCTGTTTTAAGAGCCTTGTTGTCAGTCAGACTGTTCTCTTCGTTTATTTTACGTAAGTATTGAATAATACGTTCATAAAAATCGCGAGGTAGAGTACCAAGTGTAGAGTCTGTTACTTCGTGTTTCCAAGCTTGATATAGCTCATCATACATTAGTTTACCACCACCTCAGCTCTGCCTTTTAGGATAAGCATAATTGCTGCAGCGATAGGCAACACAACCTTAGCATTTTTGTATGGTCCCCATGTTGCCCCGCCCAACCTAAATTCAGGCGCCTCAGAGATTAACACTTTAGCAGTGCCCTTTTTAAAAGCTACCGCTTGAGTAAATGGATCGAAATCATCAAGTTGACGCGCTGGAAATTCTGTCTTAAGCAACCCCGTTTTACCATGTAATGTACCATTCATTCTAATTAAACGGTGAATATCGGTAGTTACCACCGTATCAATGTTTGCTGACTCCAAAGTCTTAACCTGTTCAGCCAGCTTAAGCCAAGTCGCCATACTAACACCGGGAATACTATCCCATTTACCCTCCTCAATTGCGCGCCTAAGGATAACATCTTTATTTTTAAGCAAATTATTGTTACGTAACCCAAAAGTTTTCAAATTCTCAGTAGTCACATTTGAAAGGAACTTAACCATACCTGCTTTTAAACGACGATTCCATCCATAATTATGCAAAATAAACTTTTTTGCAACAACACGTGTACGACCTTTGATAGCTTTTTCTTTCACACCTCTATCAAGAACAGATAAACCTAGTCCAGTCACAAAATCAACAATTTCTTTTCTTGATAAAGTGTCAAGCGAACGTACCGCTTCATCTTCTACATGAACATGATAACCACGGTGCCCAGAAAAAAAGACATGCAATTCGTCAACATCAAACCCAAAGTCCTTTATGAGCATATCAATTAACTTGCCAGTTTCCACACGGGTTGATGCAATACAAAGATCACACGGCCACGTTTTAACCGAGAATCTATCGCTACCACAGATTGGACACTCATCAGGAGTTATACCCTTACCGCTAAATTCACATGTTTGACAAGTCCATTCATCATGAATTTTACCACATGATGTAGGAATATGATCCGCGTCTATATCAAAAACAAGATCAGAACCAATCCAACCTTTTTTGTCCATTTCAAGATCAGGTTTATCGTAGTAGGCACATGAATGATATACATCAGATGGTGCAGTATAAGCTAAAACATTCTGAAATATTGGCATACTTTCAAAACGTTTGTGGCGAACCATAAAACGTTCTTTAAACATAAGATAAGCAAATTCTCGTTGCTCAAAACTTACCGGTGTAGAAATCACTGTCGAGGAGTCATTATAAAACTCTGTGAATTTGGAGTAAACAAAATCCCTCGAAGACACATTAACACCTAATAGATAGTTTTCTTTTTCCCTAATTTAACCATTAACTACAAAAAGCCACATTTACATAAAACTTGAAAGCAAAGTCACCCTTATAGATAAAAAACCATGTATCCATAATTAACGTACACGTTCGTATTAGTCTTTTTTATATCAACAAACAGAACCTTTCAGTTAACAAAAATTGATGCATTTAACATCTTGTATACCTGTAACGTTCAGACAGATAAGAAAAAAACATTCTTCAAAACTTGTATATTAATTATGAATACATGGAAAAAAAGCAAAGCTAAACCAAGTTTAGAGTCAACATGAAGTATAACAAAAATTTTACGTGTTGGATGTCGGGCTTTCTTCAGGTTTTTCAGGCTGGCTTTGAAAGGTCAATTCAGATTTAAGCTTATAATATTTTAAAGGATGGTAGATACGTTCACAGAAGGTATCACGATTTTTACAAACATTATGCGTTTGAAGAATTGAGCATTGAGGGCAAGTATATTTTGTGCCTGAACCGCGTTCGCCAGCAATATGCTCAACCTGATAACGGGTGAGACGTTCATTATAGTCAGAAAAAGATTTGAAAAGTTCAGTTACAGATTCAGCACTCATACCAATGTTAACTAGAAAAGACGTTAATGCGAATCGACCCATGTGTGGAAGGTGATGGTTTTTTGAGGCAGCAGTATAGAGAGCATTAATACACGGTGGAAAAGCCTCTTGTACAACTATTTTTGGAAAGTCTGTTTCGTTTTGCCCGATATTTTCAGCGGCAAGAGTTTTGAGTTTTTCAGCTATTTCAGAAATTTCAGGCGGATACTGGTCTATTGCGACCGTGTTAAGTCGTTTCTCTATCCGACGTTTTATCTCTTCCTGAAGCAGACGCACAACATCGCGTTTATTAAGATACACTTTACCCTCAAAAAGTTTGCTGTTTACTAATTTCCATTTTGCATCATGTAAATGACTGGCATTTTGTAAAAAATCACTAAAATTCAAATCGAACTCAGACCCACTATCAGATGGAGCTATAGCAATTTTCCATCCGAAATCAAAAGCAATCTTGAGAAGTAACTCCTTTGATTCTAAAAACAGTTCGTTTGTTGCCTGTTTAGCTTCAGCTAAGGCATATCGTTTTTTTATAAGAGAGTTGCCAGTTGCAGAGACAAGCATAATTGCGACTGGAAAAGAAGTAATTTCTTTTTGCAAATCTTTTATAACGTATCTTCCCTGTGTTCCAATTAATGGTCTAACCGTAAGGTTAGTTATTGCTAAGGTCACACGTTCCATTGCACGGTCTAAAATTTGATGCATATCAGAGTTTGTTAAGTCTTCAATTTGTAGATCTAAAGGAGAAAGATGTCGCGCAGTTTCTTTCAAAAAGGGATATTTAGCTAAGTCATTTTTTGTGAAACCAGCTTGGTCGATTGACAAGGTTTATGTCCATCATTAGTCAGTTTCTATTCTTGGCGCTAAAAAGAACGTTAATTTACCTTCTTTAGTTTGTTGGAAGTCAATGTATACAGGCATGTCGCTTGAGAATTCAAGTGTCGCAACATCTGAAGTGGCTGAAGCGGCTTTAATAATTTCAGAGAGATAACTTAAACTAAAGGTTGCTTTAGATGCCTCTTTAACTTCTAGGTCAAGAAGAGCATCACTGCCTTTTTGTAAGGTAATTGTTGCACCCATCAAGTCACCAGTTGCACTTAGAACCAATTTTTCATTATCTGCCTCGATACGCACATGGTCACTAACTAGTTGTGCGTCGTCAATAGCTTGACTTAAACCGGCAGTAGTGCTTTTTGCCTTAACATTAAAACTGATTTTTGGAGTGGGAACCTCTTCCTCAGAAGCTTCAAGAGTAGGCATTGTAAAATTTCTAATATACTTACCCAAAATTTTAACTTGTAAACGTCCAGTTTTATCGTCAAGCGAGAGCTCAACAGATTCTTCTCTACCAGCTCGTTTAAGAAGTTTAAGGAGTTCACTTATGTTTATGCACATTTTTGTGGATTCAGTACATACATATTCTTCAAAAATGGTTTTTGGCCATTCGAAATCGATCATAGCCACACGTGATGGATCCATTGCACGTAGTTTTAAGCCGTTAGTTTCGATTTTAAAGGTTGCCTCATCTATTAATATCGAAATCGCAGTGGCCATATCTCTTAAGAGTTTAGCATCAGATACTTTGAGCTTAAACACAGTTCTCTTCCTCATCTAGTGCACACAGGTTTAGTTATAAATGCTTTATTACTGGACTTACAGATAAACTTGATAAAAATTGAAAAATTAGGATGTAAAATTTTTACACAAATACAATGAGAAAATAAATAGAGGGGGAAAAAGAGTGGGTTAACTGTACTCTCGGTATGTATAGTTACATTTCGTACAGCGTAAGAACTGAGTTGAAGATTCATCTGCGCCGCGGGTTTGTACCTGCCATACGTAAGCAACATTATTTCCACACTTTGGACATTCCACTCTAACGGTTGGTAATGTGTTTAATTTCTGTTCTTCCTTTCCTATTACAGCTACAAATTGTTGAGGGCTATGTTGAATAAATTTCGCTACTTTAGGTTCAACTACTGTACCAGGTTCAGACTTTTTGTATCCACATTTAAGACAAACAAGTGTCAAAGAAGATTCTTTACCAGTTTTTGATTTCTTTGGCTCAAGACGACTACCACATTTAGGACAGAATTCCATAAAGTCCACATCCATTTTTGATTTCCTTAACTTTAACGCTTTTAAACGTTTTCTAAATTTCTACTACTAATCACATTTTACATGAAAATTCCATTTTGTAAAAGAAACAAACATATAAATCTAAACAGTTTAAACACTCCAGATACAAATCATGGTAAACTGAAAACATTCTGGTTCATCAGTTACAAAGCAAACAAACATGTGTAAAGCCCTTTAACCATGAAAATAAAACATGTAAAAACTAATACATTGAATAGCACACGTACAGACATATTAAATGAAACAACAAACACATTAGTATAAAAAAATAAAAAGTAGAGGAGCCTAATCTTTTAGAGCTTTTTTAAATGCTTTACTGAATTCTTCGTTGTCAGCAATTGCTTTTTTTGCAGCTACCAGTAATGTGTCTTCAGGCTTAAAGTTCCCTTTCATTCTAACGTAAATAACGGGGTTTGAAGCTAAAGGATGGGGTACATCATAACCAGCTAAGTCAACGTTTTCGTCTAACAAAATTTTCTTCTGAAGCAAATTACAGATACCATGATCCGCGCCTATAACCTCAATTTTTAGTTCGTGTTCATTTTTCTTTAATACATTAATTTTCATTTACTTTACCTCTAGAGTTTTTCAGCACCATAATCCATGGTTGTTTTTCGTTTTTCAATGCTGCCACATTTGGGACAACGTACTTCATAACGATCAATATTCATAACAGTGCTACAACGTGAACAGAATCCATATAGAACGCCTAAATTTTTATCTTGAGTTGATAAATGGAAAATTTGATTTTTTGAACTGATGACTTTGGCTCGAAGGATATCACCTGATTTACAGACTTCATTCATAGAACTTATATATCGATCGGAAACATCAGATACATGAAGTATACCACCAAAAACTCCACTGATTTTTTTGTTTCCAACTTTAAAAATTCTCACTAATGCGTTATCGGACTGTGCATTTCCAACTTGTCCAAGGACGATTGAACCAACTTTTGGAGTTATAGCACCATTAATTAGAGGATAAACTGAAACACGTTTGTTAAGAAGATCCATCAATGCGTGCCCAATAACTTTTGAATAGATAACGCTATCTTTAACGTAAGTTCCCGAATCAGGGATAAACTCTTCGATAACACCTAAACGTTCACCCGGTAAAACTATCGGACCATTTTTTTGTTCCAGTGATTTTATACTCATAGCAGATTTCTCGCTTTAACTTTTTAATAACCGAAGTTATAGTCACGTCTTATTATATAACATATGCTAAAATTCTGCGCATGCAATAAACCTTTTGATTTAGTAAAGAAAAATAAACCTATCATAAAAAGAGTCTACTTAATAATGCTACTTTCGATAACGTAGAGGTCAATCACAAAATCATGACGTATCTTTGTGTGAAAATCAAACATTTTAGGAATTGACATAAGCATCGCATAAACTGCTCGAATTACACCCCCATGTTGCTCGATAAATCGCTTCAAAAAAATCGATGGCTGAACCTCAAACAAACCAGTTCCAGACGATTTAAGCATACCAATTAAGCGTTTATCCATTTCAGGATGATTATGCAAAGAATAAACCATTCGACCAGACGTTAAAGCCTTAGCCAAAAAAGCCCGATCAGCATTACGAGACTGCACACCAAAAGGTGGATTCTGTAAAACCGTATCAAAACAACCATTCACAACAGAAACATCACCATTAACCCAATCAACACTAGAGGCTAAAGCAACATTTTTAGCATTTGCAACAGCAACCTTCAAAACAGCACGATCGATATCAACGCCCAAGACAGATTCAGCACCAAGAAAAGCCGCACCCAAACTAAGCCTACCAGTGCCACAACCCAAATCCAAAATACATTTACCCATTATATCATTATTTGTATAAGCAGCAATATAGAGCATAATTGAAGCGATACGCTCTGAAGTCGTGTATTGCTCAAGATTAACAATAGGCGTAGGATTAAACTGTACCGTGGAAAGAAATCGTTCAAGATCTATTTTTCGAATAAGCCTTCTTTGAGCATACTCTCCCATGAAGCTTCACCAGATGCAACCATAAACTCATTAACTGTTAATAGAGGCTTTGCAAATTTTTCAGGAGCATCAAGAGAAATCCGGGGACAGGACGTATTTACATAGGCATCAATCGTTGGAAAATCAAGAAGCGCCTCGGGGGTTACTTCACGGATCGCCAAAAGATAAGCATTTTTCCCATGCTTTTCAATTAACTCTTTAACTTTTATGGCAGCTTCAACTCGCTTCTGACCAGGCTTCAAACCTATAATTATCCCTATATTTTTGGCATTTCTTGTCTGCTCAATACAGACCCAATGCTGTTTTAAAAGCTTCTGAACAGTCTCACTTAGCGAGAACACACGATTATCATAAGGATCAACAACAATTGTTGGTCTATAAGTGCTCAAAGCTATACCCAACGCATGAAAAAGCCCCCCACCAATAAACAGATACGCCTCTACTGCATCAACAATAGACTTCACATTGCTGTAATCACACCCAATGACTTGTCCAGCATGCTCAACACTGCCAGCATCACCAATTACTACAGTTTTTCCTGAACGGACCAAAAACTCGCGCGTCTCATTAAGAGTGTGTAAATGTTGAACAGAAGTCGCTAAACCAATCTTTGAATAACCACTCAATAATTGCAAAGCTTTCTCCAAAGATTCATTGATATTTACTAAAGCCCTTGCCTCAACATAAATAGTTGAAACAGCTTCATGTCTTACAAATCTTGAGTGTCCAAAATGAATAATCAAATCAACACCAAGACTTACCGCCTCATCAATAGCAACATCACAAGCCCCATAACACGAATCTGCCGAAATTAATGTAAACACACCCATTTCCTCTACAACTTTAGCCAATCTGGTGGCCTCGGGTTTTAACCCTTGAGGCAACTGAAGTAAAACACGCTTAGCACCAAGATCTTGAATTTCCTGCTTGATTCTTTCCTCCTCAAAATCAAAACAATTCATACTTATCAAATCATAACAAGAGTAAATATTTAAAAATTAAAAAGATGTTGTATAAAAAAGATTTACCATTCCCAGTCGGGAATTGGTTTCTTTAAAGGTTTACCTGCCGCAAGTGCAGCTGCTTCTTCTAAACGTTCAAGAATAATCTTTTGCTCTATAGCAGCAACGTTTCTCCGTGTTACAGCAACAGCATCATTATTTACAGAAATGCTGTCTATACCAGCACGGACAAGAAATTCACAGAAATCAGGCAGATTCGATGGCCCCTCACCACATATACTCACAGTACAACCATTCTCATGTGCAACCTTAATTAAACGAGAAATAATACGCTTCACCGCAGGATCACGTTCATCAAAATAACCCATCTGACCCAAACGTTCTGAATCCCGATCAATCATTAACACACCTTGAGTCATATCGTTGCTACCAATGCTAAAACCATCAACCAGTTTACTGAATTCATCAGCCATAATTGCGATACTTGGAGTTTCTGCCATAAACCAAATTTTAAAATCACGTGAACGTTCGAGGCCTTCTTGACGCATAATTTCAAGAACCGCCTTTGCCTCCCAAAGAGTTCGAACCATTGGCAACATTACATAAACATTTTTAAGACCCCATTCATTACGGCACTTCTTTATCGCCTGACATTCGAGACGAAATGCTTTTTCATACCATTTACTGACATAGCGACTACATCCTCTCCAACCCAACATTGGATTTTCTTCATCAATTTCATACTTCTCACCGCCTTCAAGGTCACGATACTCGTTAGTTTTAAAATCGCTAAAACGCACAACCACTATACGTGGCTGTATTGCACGCGCAACTGTTGCGACACCTTCAGCGAATTTATCAACAAGTTTTTGAGACTCCCCTTTTTCAATCAAAGACATAGGATGTTCTTTAACGTAATCTGCAAAAATAAATTCCGCACGCATCAAACCGATACCTTGGAACGGTAAATCTTTGTAAGTATCAATCATTTCAGGAATAGCTAAATTCATATAGATTTTTGTTGCTGTGACTGGAACATGAATATTAACTGTTTGTAGTGTGGAATTACCAACTGTCATATCCTGTGACTGCATCAGAACGCCTTCATAAATTAGGCCATTTCTCGAATCAACAGTGTATTCTTTGCCAGACTTTATAACTTTGGTCCCAATTTCTGTTCCGACAACACATGGTATGTTTAATTCCCGGCTTACAATCGCCGCATGTGAAGTAATACCGCCTTTGTTAGTTACAATAGCAGAAGCAAGTTTCATATATGGAACAAAATCAGGGTTTGTCATGTCTGTAACTAAAACATCACCCTTTTTCATAATTGATGCTGCTTCATTAGTGGACAGGGCAACTTTAGCCACTCCAAAACCATAACCACGTTTGCCAGCACTAATACCTTTTACTACAACTGACAAAGAGTCGATTTTTTCTTTAATATCAACATTTGGTGTTTCCATATTTTTTGACCACACTGTTTCTGGACGTGCTTGAACCAAGAAAATATTTTCAGGATAAGACAAATCTTGATCAATAGCCCATTCAATATCCATTGGCTTACCATAATGTTTCTCAATTCTACAAGCAAGACCTACAAGAGCCAATATTTCTTCATCAGAGACACATGGCTCACAAGATTTACCGTCTGGAACATTTGCATGAACAGTTTGACCCGTATTTGGATCACGAACATATGCAACTGTTTTCTTTGCAATACGCCTCTCTTTAATTTGTTTTGTTGCTTTATTAATAATAAAACAATCAGGATTAACAGCGCCTGAAACCACTGCTTCACCAAGACCAAAAGTACATTCAATAACAATTTCATTTTGATCTCCAGTCACAGGATTAATGGTAAACATTACACCCGCAACACGAGAATTTACCATTTTTTGAACACCAACACTTATGAAAACTTGGTCAGGTGTAAAATGTTTCTCTGCGCGATAAAAAATGGCACGAGGAGTAAATAGACTTGACCAACATTTCACAACTTTGTCAAGAAGATCATCTACACCTTTAACGTTAAGATAAGTCTCTTGTTGGCCTGCAAAGGAAGCATCAGGCAGATCCTCTGCAGTAGCACTTGAACGAACAGCAACAAACGTATCTTTAAGGTTGAAACGTTTGTTTAACTGTTTATATGCTTCTCTGATAGAGTCCTCAATATCCTTAGGTATAGGAGTCTTTTCAATTAGTTCGCGAATACGTTCGGAAGCTATCTCATATTGTGTAGGATCAGTAGTATTTGTAACAGTTTCCTTAACAATAGTATAGATTTTTTGAGAGATTTTGGTCTCTTCTATAAATTTTTCATAAGAGAAAGCTGTAATAGCAAATCCAAATGGAACATGTAAGCCAGCATGAATCATTTCACCAAGACTAGCATTTTTGCCACCCACAACAGAAACATCACTGTTCCGTACAGCATCAAACCATAAAATTAACGCTTTATTTATGTCATCAGGTTTGATTGCATTCAAACAGTGTCAGTCTCCGTTGTAGCCTTTTCGGCGGCAGCTGGAGATTTTATTACAACCACTCTACAATGAATCGGAAGCTTTGCACTGCCACGCTTAAAAGCCATTTTAGCAACCTCAGCTGCACCAGCTTTTACTCTTACAGTAATTATCGGCTGACCCACCTCAACTTTAGCAGCAGTACCCACAGGCGTTCCAAAAGAACGTCTCATACCCTGCTGAAGACGATCAGCATGAGCACCAAAAATCATTTTATTTTCCCGCAAAATAATATGAGGATACAAATGAACAACCAAAAGATACTCATTAACCAATTTTTCCATTAAAATACGATTTATAGCTACACGCGCAGCCTCAAGCGCACAATGACGTATTTGAACACGCTTCGTTGATAAAAGTTGCATTTCAAAATCAAAATCGCCCTTTACATCACCCATAGTAAATTTCACAATTTTCGGTGGTGGAAAACCCCTTGCATAATCTTTTCTAGTGTAGGCGCGGTTCTTCACGTGTCTGAAATTTCTTGCGTGCATCTATCGTCACTTTTTTTGTTAAAGTTTAGTAAGCTTTAGGGTTTTCAGCAGTATTTAAACGCTTCCTAAAAACAGCAAATAAACAATCCTAAAAACATCAGATTTTCAAGTGGACCATTAAGATAATACGTATCATCACTTTGGATCAATAAATTAATGGGTTTAAATAGTTTAGTGATTTGTTGTTTTTTAATGTTTAGTTTGTTGTTTATTTCAGGAAAAAACTGGCAACTTTCTTTAGCAGAGCTTATAGCGTACATGCAAGCAAGACAGGTAAACTTCGAAATACATCATGTTTCCAAGGAATTTTTCACCATTCAAACGCATCATGCAATAGACTTGAAGGCTATAGAGGAGTTAGGTGGAACAATTAAAATTGGACAGATTATGCTAAAGATATCCAGTCAACAAATAAAAGATGCTTACATAAAACAGGATAAGCAAGCTGAAAAACAGATTGCAGAAGCGTTAGAAAAGAGTGGCATAGTTAGTCAGATAGTTGAACATGCTAATGGCAAAGTGTTTTTTGGGGTTAGTGTTTATCTGGAAGACAAACAGCTTAAATCACGAGCTGGCGAAATTCAGCGGTTGTTTGGGAGCGCAGTTAAGGCTAAATTGGCAGAGTGTGGTAGAAAAGCTCGTTTTATGGGGTTTGCAAACAAAGCTAAGGGACAACTTAGTCATGTTGAAGTTATAAAAAAAGGATTGGTAGAGAACAAATCGGAAATTTTGGTATGCATTGGCAGGGAAACTAGTTGGATAGCTACAACTTTTGCAGTTCATAACCCGTTTGAGTTTCAAAAACGTGATGTTTACAAGCCAAGACAGAGAAAAATTTTCGGCATGCCCCCAAGGTTGGCAAAAATCATGATTAATCTTTCAGGGTGTACTGAGGGTAAAACGTTGCTTGATGCGTTCTGTGGAGTAGGTACAGTTTTGCAGGAAGCATTATTAATTAAAGCTGACGTAGTGGGTACAGACATTAATTCATGGTGCGTTAAAGCAACAAAAGATAATTTAGAGTGGTTAACACAAGAATATGACCTGCGAAATGTCGATTATCAAGTGGTTCAAAGTAATGTACATTTTTTATCTAGAAAAATTGGTGTGGAAAATATAGACTGTATTGTCTCAGAACCAGATTTAGGACCTGCTTTACGCCAGATTCCTACAACACCTTATGCAAAAAAAATCATTAAAAAACTTGTACCATTGTTTTTTGGGTTTATTGAAGAAGCCTATAAAGTGCTTAAATGTGGCGGTACACTTGTTGTAGTGACACCATATATTGTTACACGCTCAAAACAGATAGTCACTATGCCTATTGGAGAAAAAGCAGAAAATATCAATTTTATGCGGATCAAACCGTTTAATTCTGAATTTTTTGATAAAACTCTAAGTAATATTGACACGTTAACAGATTTAGAGTCGCTAATAGAGGTTGATTCTCGACATTTAATTGGTAGAGAAATTCATGTGTTTCGTAAATAAACGGCTTTGGGACAAAATTATGTGTTTTCTTTGTTTAGCATTTTTTCATCTTCAGAAGTTAGTATAATATCTCTGGTGTAGACCTCAGCATTGTATTCATTTAAAAAACCCAGCACCTTTGCTAAATCATTCTTTTTAATAATTATAACTCCTCTCACCAGTCGTATATGTGCAATATCTTCAAGCAACCCCCGCTTATGATGACGATACTTTCCACCATGACTAGTAGCATCCTGACCATAAAACTTTTGAACAAACCGATTAAGAACCGCCTGACTATTAGTCACCGCTTTACCTAGATTCTTGTAAACCCGAAAAGCCACAATCGTACCTATACTCATAACATCCCCTCACTGTACTCACACATTAACTTTATACGGGTATATTATACACGTAGATTTATAAAGATGACCCCTATAACATACATACATACATACATACATACATACATACATACATACATACATACATACATACATACATACATACATACATACATACATACATACATAC
>JAITMO010000201.1 GCA_031277345.1 Candidatus Bathycorpusculum soli | reverse complement strand
CGCAACAAACAATGCCGAAACAGGCGAAGACATAGGCCTAAAAGACCTAAAAGGAAAAGTAAAACTAAAACAAGGCAAAATCCTAATAGTCAAACTGCCCAGCATACGTCAAGGCGGATCAAGAAACACAGACATAACAAAAATTAAACAATTAATAAATGAATTCAAACCCGACCGCATTGGAGTTATGGGTGCCGTTGCTAGAGCAGTAACCAACAAACTACAAATAAAAGCCGACATAGAATTTGGTATCAGTTATGCTGCAGTTATTGCTGCATCCAGAGGCTTAAACATACTAGTGCTAGTAGTTGGTCGCATGGTAAACAAAATGATTCAAGAAATTGATACCCAAAACATGCGATCCATCAACGACATCACATACGAAGTAAAAGACGCTAAAAACGCACAACAAACAGGTATGTAGATTTATTTGTATGCACGACGCATTATAACATGTGGAATCTTTATGCGATTCTATGCGCGAACTATAATACCCCTTTACAGAATACATAAATCGGTAATTATGATGCTGCATCTAAACGGTAAAAGTTTTGTAATATTTGGAGGAGGAGATAGTGGTTAGAAAACGTAAATTTATGATAATTATTCTTCTATTTATTCTTAGTTTGGCTGTTTGTACAATAGCTACTCCTATGGTAAATGCTACAAAATTGTCAGCGTCTGATAGAGCGTTGGGTTTGTTGCGTGATTTATTTGATCTTGATTTGGCAAAGTATGATGTTATGACCGAAGAGAACATTTTATCTGAATCGTTTCTAGGTGATGTTGTGTATGAGTCAGTGCTTTGTACGCTTACTTCAAAAGAGGGTGATATTCGGGTGGTTTTTAGTTTTGTTGATGGGCATTTGTGTAATATGTATGTATTTGAAAATAGTGGAGGTGCTTTGGTGGATTCAGTTAATGCCAAAGGGGTTGTTGTGAGCACGCAGAATTTTTTGGATGATTATAGTCGGTATTCGTCAGCGTTATTTTTTGATGATTTAAAGTTGTCACTTGATGATGTGGTTGCTAATAAAAACCAGACAAGGGTTATGGGGGATGTAGTGCTTGAGGTGTCTTTTTATGATAGTGGTGAAGCTGGGTTTTTGTGGTATTGTACTGTTGTGGATAATGCAGGGGGTTCGCGTACGGCGGTTGTATCAATAGGTTTTAAAGATGGAGTTTTAGTATCTTTTTCAGACTCTTGGTCTGTTTATGGCGTAAATGGAAATGGGTTAGTTAAGACTGATGATGATATCAAAAGAGATGCTGAGGTAGCAGGTCAGTTTTTTGGCGGGTTGGGTTTGTTTGGTGGTGTTGGGTGTTTTGTGGTTGTTGGTTTGTTGGTTGTTTTTGGGTCTAGCTTGTTTTTATGGAGAAGTAGAGTTAATTTTGTTTTTTTGAGGCGTTTTTTTGTGCAGGGGTTTGGGCTGTTTTTTGGTTTAATGTTGTTATTGGCTATTTTTTTGCCTTTGGTTGAGTCAGTTAGTGCTTTGCCTGCAGGGGTTGTTTGGGGCTCTAGAAGTTCAGGTGCGGTGAATGGGGTTAATGGTAGTTTTAGTTGGCGTAAGACGGATAGTGAGATTGATCGTCAAAAAGTTATTAGCGAGTTTGTAGTATCGAGTTGTCTTACTGTTGGCAATGGGTATAAGGGTTTTTCTGATGTGTGGTCAAACAAGAGCAGCATTTTATCTCAGGCAAAGTTTTTGAGTAGGGGTTATGATTATGTGGCGGTTTTTGATTGGGATCATGGTGTTGGGGGTTATCCAGGAACTGATTCATCTTATTTGATGCCTGAAAATGAGGTTCATTACATGTTTGAGGATGATTTTGGGACGTTTGTAGGGGTACCATCGGGTTTTGAGGTTGATGCTAGTCACGGGGTTTTTGATGTGGACATTTATGAGGCATTTGCGGCAGGTAAAGTTCATTTTGCCTTTATTAACACGTGTCTTTCTGCTGATATAGAATTGTTTGGACAGGGGTTTTCGGCTTCTGGGCATCCTTTAGGTATGCCGTTTGCTTTTACACATCGTATGGTGGGTTATGTGTCTGAGGGAAGTAATTCTACTCTTATGAGTGATGATGGTTATAACCGTCCAGATAATTTTCCGCAGTGTTACATAGGTTTTCCTTTTGGTTCTGCTGCGTTGGATCAGTATATTGGGTATAATGGTAATTGGCAGCCTTGGTATGAATGGGTAACGTTTTTTTGTTATATGGCATTTAATTTTGATGTTTCTGTAAATAATGCGTTGGATTGGGCGTGTAGTATGCAGTGGGGGTGTCCTTCTTTTAGGGTTAGTCCGTTACAAGGTGAAGGTTTTACGGCTGTTTGGCCGGTTTGGAACGATACGGATAAAGTGTTTAATGACAGTACGCCTAATGCTCAGGGGCCACATAGTACTTTAGCCGTGTATGGTAATGGTAATATTCATTTGAAGAATTTTCAGGCAGAACATCTAACTACTTATCCGTATGTTAGTGGCCCAAAATCAAGTGATACTAAAGAGCTATCTAGTTTTTCAGCGTATTCTGTTGACTCGTTTAGTCATGACGTGCGGTATATTTTTGACTGGGGAGATGGTACTCAGCAGACGATAACCGAATATGTTCCTGCCGGTGTACCTGTTGAAGTTTCGCATATGTGGACTTTGTTTGGAGCGTATAAGGTTACAGTTAGAGCACAATGTGAAGATGGCGCATTGTCAGATTGGTCAGAGGAACACCAGATAATCGTTGGCAGCTACTACGAAATAATAACAGTAGTAATTCTAGTTTTAAGCATCACAATTTTATTAGCAATTTTATGGTATCAATCTAAAAGCAAAGCAAACAAACACTATGTAGAATCTAATGTTAAATCTTGCTAAAAATGGGTTTAATATTTTTTTCCTTGGGTGATTTTCTCAAGTATTACTTTTATGTCTGCATCATTGTCAGCTAGTATAGTTACCCACAGTTCGAACTCTGCTTTAGAGATTTCTTTTTGTAAGTGACCATTTTTATCTGCAGAAAAATATTTTGCAGCGCCTATAGGTGATGATAATAGCTTAACGTAAAAAATGCGGTCGTCAAATACTATTTTTGAGGAACAGTTTTCGCTTTCAGCTGAGGTATAGTCAAGTTCAAATGTCATTTTAATCCCAATACATAGTTAAATCTACTTAAATGTATAGTTTAACTTACTAGCTAATGATGAAACAATTAACTGTAAAAACAGATATAAAAATAGTTCAAGTAAAAACCATTTCGCAGAGGTTTAAAAAAAAGAAAGGATATGGAAGCTTCCTGTCTTTTTATTTGTGGGCTTGTGGTGTAAAGTTTAGAGGTTGCTATGGTAAACCCCACATGCCGACAAATAATAATGTTTGAGGTGCCTTAAGTAGATTTTTCCAAAATAATACCACAATATACCCGAATTGGAGTTTAGCTAGCCGTTTTATGATTTTAGAAATTCAGTCGGGGAGAAAATGTGCGTTGAGGTTTGAAGGATATTGTTGTATTTAGAAGTTCGGTTTTGGTTGGTGGTGATTCAGTTTTTTGTGTTTGATTATGAGGTAGCCTGACGTGATAAAGATTGTTATTAAAACTATGGCTGTTACGATCCAAAATATGGGGAAGGTTGATATTCTAAAGGTGATTTCGTCGGATGACCCAGAGTTGCCGAGTTCGTCTTTGGCGTTTATGATTATTTTGTGGTTTCCATCCGATAGAGCGGGTAGAGTAATGTTGCCGTTGATTTGTACTTCAGGTTGCCCGTTTAGGCTGTAGGCTATGTATGCAACAGGTTTGTTGATTGTAAAGGTTAACATTATGTCGGCTGTGTTGTATATTTGTAACGTGGGTGTTAATATTGTTATTATTGGCGCTGTGTTATCTATTGTAAAGTGTATTTTTTGTGATGCACCAATGTTTCCTAATGTGTCGTTTGCGTAGAGTATTATTGTGTGGGTACCGTCGGGGATGTCTGTGAGATAAGAGTTGTTGTTAGTTAGGGTTACATTTTTGTTGTTGTCAAGGGAAAAACCGATCCACGATACAGCTTTATTGACTCTGTATGTGATTTGGACAGTCTGATATGTTTTATTTTCGGGACTTAGAACTTCTATTATTGGGGGAACTTTTCCGTAATCTGTTGGGGTTAATTTTTCGTTGCGGTTTAACCATTGTTCTCCGTCAAAACCGCCGATTGCATATATGATATCGTTTATAGTTGCTGAGTCCAAATATGCTCTTACGGTTGACATTTTAGGGCCTTCGCTCCAAGAGTCGTGTTCGATATCGTATATTTGGGTTTTATCGCTAAAGGCACCAAGGGAAAAACCGCCAGTGTAATAAATTTTTGTTGCGGCCATAACGCCTGTGGTTGCAACTGTAGCACCATAGCTAGATGGGTAAAGCAGAGATGACCCATTTGTCCATTTGGATGTTTGTGTATCATAAATTTGTAGATTAGTAGTTGAGGTGTCAGTTCTAGTGTCAGATTGTTTTGATCCACCTATGATATAGATTTTTGTGCCTATAACTGATGAGGAGGATCCTTGCATAGAGATAGGCATAGAGGTGCTGGTAGACCAAGTGTTAGTCTTAATGTCATAGATTTCAACTTTATCGGTTTGTGTGTAATAAGGCGAATTGTTTGAGTATATTTTTCCTCCTATAAGGTAAATTTTGTCGCCGACAACATTTGCAGCCAAGTCTGCTCGTGGAGTTGGCATTGAGGATAGAGTTTGCCAGGTATCGCTGTTTGGGTTGTAAACCTCTACGTTGTCGATAAAGCTGTCGCCAACTGAGCCTCCGATGACATAAATTTTGTTTTCGTGAACAACAGTTGCAAAGCCTGTTCGTGCCGTTGGCATAGAAGCCTTAGTAGACCACTTGTTTGTTATTGGATCATACATTTCGTTTGTTGCGAGGTTACCATTTTTATTTGAGCCTCCTATAGCAAAAATTTTTTCCGATGCTACAGCCAAACCTAATCCGCCACGGCTTGTTGGCATATCAGCTAATTTTGTCCAAGATGTTGGTTCTGAGCCTGTAGTGTGGTTAATAGACATTGACAGGGCTGTTAGAGTTATAAAAATTAGGAGTAGTACCATTAATTTTTGAAGTTGGTTATTCGTGATTAGTCCTCTTTAGATTAGATTATTATTTTTCTATATATTGGATGTGGATGATATAACTTAAGATATAAAGGTTTTAACTGTTATATATAACTGTCAGTAAAGCGTGTTTGTGCGTTTTTGTTTTTATTTTTTATGGCGTGCTATAATAGTTTTTATGTTATTTGAATAGTTTTTGTAAAGGCTTCAGTTATGTTGCGTTCTATGTTACGTTTGCGGTTGTTGATGTCAGTTTGTAGTTCTTGGAGTTCACGTTTTTTGATGTTTTCGTGTGCTTCGATGCTTGTTTTTCTTGCTTTGAGTTGTTCTATTTGTTCTTCGTAGAGATTAAGATTTTGTTTGATTTCGTCCATGTGGGTGGATGTTAGGAGTTGCTGTCTTTTTGTTGTTAGTGTTTTGCTTTTTTCTTGTGGTTCGTTTAGTGTGTTTTTGGTTAAAAGTTCTGTTGCAGTTTGTTCGGATTTTCGTGCTTTGTCGGGTTTGAGTTTTAGTTTGTCTTCTTTTAGCATTGTTTGGAGCTTTTCTAGAATTTTTTTTAGTGTGGGGTATCCTGTTTCTTCGATTGTTAATGCTTCAACGGGGTTGTCTAGGTATATGTTGATTACGCGCAGGTCGTCTGGCGTTATGCCACCGCCTCCGCCTGAAGTTGCTAGGGCTTGCATTTTGATGAATGGTTTTTGGAGGTGTCGGAGGTTGTTTTTTAGGTCGTTGTTTAGGGTTTCGATTTCGTTTGTAATAAGGTTTAGTTGGTCGATTGGTCCTGCGGTTTTTAGTTCAGCGGTTTTTTGTTCTAAATTGGTGATTTTTTCTTCTATTGGTGTGCGTTCGTTTTGTATGTTTTGGATTTCTGTTTGTATGTTTGTGGCTTTGTTTTCCAAGTTTTTTAGGTCGTTTATTAGGTGTATGGTTTCTTGTAGTGTTTTTGTTTTAACGTATTCTTTAGTGGTGAATTCGTGTAGTGTGGTGAAGGTTTGTTTTGTTTTGTCATATACTGTTAGGAATTTTCTGCGGTCCATTATGAAGAATGGGGAGATTTTGGGGAACCAGTTTTTTATGTCGATTTCTGTTACGATTATGGTTTTTTGGGCTTCTATACTGTATTTATTTACGGTGTCATATGTTATTTGTTCTGGTATAGAGAGTTTGTCTAGTCGGTCTATAAATATTTGAGATAATTTGTTTAAGGCGCGAGCGCGGTTGTAGACTTTCATGTTGCGTTTTTCTATTTCTTTGTTGCTATTTTCTAAGAGAGATTCACAAACTTCACGTAAGACGGTTATAGCTTGGTTAGTTTCGTTTAAGAGTTTTTTTGTTTGTTCTTGGACAGGAATTAGGGAGGTGTCAGCTTTTTGTTCGATCCATTCTTTTAGAGTTGTAGTTGTGAATTGTGTTATGTCTGTCAAGCTTGCTCGCCTTAACTAAATAGTGTGTTTTGTTATATATCAATTTGCCATAATTTATTGTTACGCTTTTTTAAGTAGTTACCATTAAATAAGTAAATGTTGCTTTTAGACTGGGAAGCAACTTGGACACTAAAGAGTTAACCTTTATAATAATGATGGGCGCGCTTGGGAGCGCATTATTTGTAGTTAGCCAAGCTATAGGACAAATAGCACCCAGTATAGCTGTTGACATTTCATTATTAGCAGTATTTATAGCAGGTATTTATGCGGGACCTAGAGCGGGTTTTGCCACCGGTTTAATTGCAGGTTTAATTCCAGGTATCATGTTTGGCCCATTAGGAGCAGGAGGCGTTATAGGCTTTATTGCCATACCATTAGGAAAAAGCTTCACAGGCCTAACGATAGGTCTACTTGCAGCCCAAATAAAAACGAACCGCAATCTCATTAGAGCCCTAATATGCATGCCGCTCACATGGATTGCATACATTCCTGAGGGCATATTCACCTATGTCTACTTCACCCAAATACTCACACGCATAGCAGATATGCCGCCCACAGTAGCTGCTGGTGTAGCAAGCACCGTATTAATAAAAGCAATCATTGAAGTTGTAGTCATGAGCAACATAATAGCTATACTAGGATACCATAAAGGTGTCAACAACTTCATAGAAACGCACTTCCACAAACCAAAAACAATCAAACAACAACAATAATACAAACATTTTTTTAAATATATCTAATTTCAATAATTTCGATTAACTTGTATATAATTTAACCAGGAAATGATCGCCCATTTCCTAAAATAGTTGTCCCTTAAACAATTCTAAAACACAGACATAAAAAACAACCAACAAATACATAACTATGGCAAAAAACTAAGACAAATAAATATTATTAAGAAGCATATTATATGTATTAGTGTGTTTGATGAAAAAACGTAGTTTGTTGTTAATTATGCTTATTTTTGTTTGCATGTTTACATCAGTTTTTAACATAACGCACGCTCAATCCAAACCGTCAGTACCAGAATTCACCGTAAAACTCGTAGACAACTCATACGATGTACCCCCAACCCAAACAACAGACCCATACACAGGAACAAAAACAATACCCGGCTACCATGTAAAAAAATAGACCTATAACTAAAAATAAAAAACCAACAAAACCAATCTAAAATAATATACAACATTTGCACAAAAGGACATTACGAACAAGAATGGAAAGAATGGAACACCTACCCATATATGACTGCATGCCCCGAAATGACTAACGGACAATATACTGCAATAACACTTGGTCAAAATCCCGATAGAAATGACCAATGTAGCCTTATTTTAATGTTCCTGATAGTGGGGCATTGGGACAAAACTATTTTTGGTTGGTTCGGACTGTAAAGATATTGTGAAGTATTGTGTTTGAGAAGAGGGCGCTTTGTTGGCGGTCATCTCTCTTTTGTTTGATAATGTTGCCAA
>JAITMO010000185.1 GCA_031277345.1 Candidatus Bathycorpusculum soli | reverse complement strand
TTTTTTTCATTTGAAATATTCATGTCATATTCAAATGCAATATCATTATAAACTGTATCAGATATATTATATACTTCATGATCACTAATCTCTAAAAGTAATAAATCCCAATTATCCTTGTCCTGTCCATAAACCTCTACAAAGTCTGGAAAAGAAAACCCTAAAACAAAAAGCCCTGACGTATAGTTCATAGTTATTTTTTCCAAAATGGATAGGGCTCCTCTGTAGTTGGTTGGCAAATATTTTCCCAAGTTTAATGTTACTTGGCGGCCTCTGGCTTTTAATTCTAAATTATCCCAGTTTTTGTCCAAGATTGAATTTACAAATTCATCTACCTTAAATGAGTTATAAACTGATTTGATAACTATTGCACCCTCATGGAGTGTTTTACGGTTGAGTACGTTTTTTAATGGTTTGCCCTCTTTGATTTGAAAAGTCTCTCCAATAGGACTTGAAGCACTATTTTTTTCTGCCATTTATTTCCCTTAATAATAGTAATGTTTTCAAGCAGTAATTTATTTATCGCTAACGTAGAAAATAAGTCTACTGCCATCACCATATCCTCACATCAAAAAGTGTGTATTTAGCTCTTGATTTCTGGATGAATGGGAACTATTCAATGTTTATGTCGTTGTGTAGTGTTTTCTTTTTTAGTCTAACATACTTTCTTTTTGGCCTGCTACTTAAACCAGCCTTACTAGAGTTTTGATTATGTTATTGCCTGATATAGGTTTTAGTTTGGGCATGTGTTTCAACGCTTAAAGTGGTAAATTAGCTGATTTGTTAGTTTGGAGTTTTTGCGTCTTTGTCTTCAAGGTAAAGCTCAATTGTCTCTTGCAAATTACCAAAAGCATCTTTAACGTTTTTACCTTTGACTAGCTACATCTAGTTCAGGTGACCAAGCAACCTGTATTTTGCCTTCCTTCCATAGTACAGCTGAAAAAGTAATGCTTTCAATAAATATTAAACCTCAAAAGCAATGTTACTCAAAGCCTAAAAAAGTGAGAGTTTTCACCTTTAGAGAGATTTGCAAATATTTGTTTCATAAGAACCATAAGTAGTGTGTGAAAAACACGTTAAAAATCAAAAAAGCATCACCAAAAACAACTCTAACCTCCAAATAAAATTGTAAAAACCAACGCTATCTCCCTATACATGAAAACTCTCAAATCCCCAACACCCTGCAAGCCACAAAATTAGCGTTTATTTCGTTGCTATTACGGAGATACTAAACAGGCTCTAAGCAACGACCGAAGGTGATTAGGGCTAGAGATTTGTTGGTTCCGTTTGAAGAAGCTGTGGGTTTACTTGTTAAAGCGGGTTACGTTAATGGCAAATAACCAGATGTTTTCATGAGAGAGCGCACCATCGACAAGTCGATGCTGAAAGAACCACGAAAGTCACACATGCTTTCATGGAAAAAAAGAAAGGTTGTGTTTAAATGCTCTTAAGGCTGTTTTTTCTTTGCTTATTTATGTATGTAACTATTACTACAGGGATTGTGATTATACATACCGTGACAAGAATAATAATTAGATAAGATGACCAGGGGTTTTGTTGTAATGGGTTGTATGGGTCGGAAGTTGTTGGAGTGCTGGAAGCTGAATGGGTGTTAGATGGTGAGGGTACATTGGGTTTTGAGATGCCGGAATTATCTGGCTTGGGCGTTATTATTGTGAATTCAGTAAATGCACTTCCTTTTCCCTCATAAACTGTATCAGAATAACTTGGAGGCGTACCGGAAACAAAATAACCCTCTACAGCTTGAACACGCAAATCAAAAGCCACACTATCCTGTTCAGTATAAAAGTGATATGGATATCCCCCCCTCTTTGTCATTATATGTGAAAGTTATAACAGTGTTGTCCAAGTCTGATTGATATACCGCAAGACGAGGAACGATATCATCTTTCCAAGGTGTGTTAATCATTTTCGTAAAAATGAGGTAGTATATGTTGTAGTGGTGGTCTGCATCGTTATAAGATGTGAATGGGCGGTTTTTAATTGTTAGTATTATGGATCCATTTGTTGAGTATCCTCCGGGATGGGTTTGTGTAGTTTCGTCTGTGTAAGGATTTGTTGTATATGTTGGCGGATGCCAAATAGGGTTGTTGTGTATTTCTACTGAAACTTCAGGAGCAGAACTAGGATTTGTAGGCATAGTTACAGGAGCAATACAAGGTCCAACTAAAAACAAACTAGACGAAACTAAGGTAAATACTAATAATAGTGCAAATTTTTTACAAACATTCAACATACTTTTTTCTTCCATTAATCATAAATGTAGTGTGTGTATTTAACTGATTTTATTCATTTTTTGATTGCGCTGGTTTAAATGTATCAAGTTTAACTCGGAGTTCCATGTTTTCAGCTACCAACGCCTTAATTACAATGTTTATTTGCTCCATTAAATCTGTCATACGCACATTCAACCTGTTTAAAGCTTGTTGTACAACAGGTGAAACCTCTGTTTGTTTTTGTTGGTCACTCACTCTGCTTTCACCTCACAACCAACGTTTCTAACAAAGTTTAGAGGCTCACGTTTTCTTTGTCTACCTATATAGAGTGCGATAACTGCTATCAGGATTACGATAATACAAATAGAAACAAGGATTATCATTAGCTTAGGCGATACGATATTTTGTTGTGGGGGGATGTATGGATTGGAAGTTGTTGGTGTTTTAGGTGGTGAAGATATGTTTGGCTTTGATGTACTGGGTTTATCTGAGGTGGGTATGTTTATTGTGAATTCGGTAAATGCACTTCCTTCACCTTCATAAACTGGGTCAACATACACTATATCAAAACTACCGAATGATGGAACTTTTTCATAGCCCGGCGTAAAATACCCCGTTACTGCTTGCACACGAAAATTCCACACCATACCTTTGTAAAGTTGTATATGATAAGGCTTACTAAGTCCATAGGTACTGTATGGGAAGGTTATAGTTGTGTAGCCAGAATTTGATTGATATTCGACGTATTGTGGACTAGACGCTTGCTCCCCTGATTGCGTTTCAGATTTTATGAAAAAAACATAATATATATTGATGATGTTGCCATTTTTATCAGTATAAGTGTTGAAAGAACGATTTTTTATCGTCACTGTAATGTTTCCTCTTGGATCTATCGATTCTGATGAGGTTTGTTGTGTCTCTCCTGTGTAGGGATTGGTTGTATATGTTGGTGGAATCACTAAAGGCTTATGTTGTATTTCTGCCGAAACTTCAGGAGCAACACTATGATTTGCAGGCATAGTTACAGGAGCCACACAAAATCCAACTAAAAACAAACCAGAAGAAAATAGGCTGAAGATAAGTAGCAATGCAAGCTTTTTACTCGAGACTGTCATAAGCTATACCTCAGTTTATTTTGAATGGCGAAATGTTGACTATATTTTAACGCCGTCTTTTTGTTGTTACGATTGTGTGCCATCAAGTTTTGCTCGTAACTCCATATTTTCCTCCGCTAACACTTTAATCACGATGTTTATTTGTTCCATTAAATCTGTCATACGTACATTCAATTTGCCAAGGGCTTGTTGTACAACAGGTGAAACCTCTGTTTGTTTTTGTTGGTCACTCACTCTGTCTTCACCTCACGAATAAGCACTACTGCATCATTTATGGGGTCAATGGCTAGCACACGCCAACCCTCCGGACTGGGAAGACTGGCAATATGTTGCTTTATCAAAGCACTCAAGTTTACTGAGTGGGTCTCACAAACTGGAGACTTTGCTTCTTGAACTTGTTGGGGTTGCGCAGTCATTTTTATACTTCCAGAGTTTTACATTGCTATCCAGTCGAACTATGCGGAGATAGGGACTGGATTATCGTTAACAGTATCTACTGTATATAGTTCGGTAACTTGGGTTAATTGTTGTTGTGTGGTCATTGTTGCACCAATGCTGTGTTGATTACCATTTTGAGTGTACATTACAGTTTCACGCATATAATTAGGTATTTGAGGCTTTGGGACAAAATTGTCAGTTTTCTTTGTTTAAGATTTTTTCATCCTCAAGCGTTAACGTAACATCTCTTGTATAAACCTCAGCATTATACTCCTTCAAAAAAGACAAAACCCTCTCCAAATCAGACCCCCTAACAATTATAACCCCACGTATAAGCTTTATATACGGAATATCCTCCATCAAACCATGCCCATGATACCTATACCCACCCTTATGACTAGCAGTATTCTGACCGTAAAATGTCTGAACAAACCTGTTAATAAAAGTC
>JAITMO010000124.1 GCA_031277345.1 Candidatus Bathycorpusculum soli | reverse complement strand
CTTTAAAGAGGAAACCGTACGGCAGTTACGTGAAGAGGCGTATGCATATGGTAAAAAGACGCTAAAAGCTAAAGATATACATACAAGGTTATGGCGACTGGATCTAACTGATAAACGTGCAAAACGTCTCTTAGATGTTTCTTTTCGGGGTGAGAAAGCAGGCGGTGTTGAGCACATTTGTGCTATTATGGCTCAGCGGAAAATTTATTGGCAAAACGGCTGGATCGTAAAAATAGACACTGGCGAGACCGATGAAAGCCTCGCAGATCTCTACGTTACACCTACACTGCCTGCTTCACGAGTTGAAGAGGCTAAGGGCTATATTGATCATTCTTGTTGGGATTACCCGCGAAGTTTTGCAGTTGAGGTGGAGTGTTATCCGCAGAGACATTGGGATCGCTTAGCAGACAATTATAGGCGCAGTAGAAAGATGGGATTTCCCACAGTATTTATCGTACCCAGCCAAACCGATGAAGAGAAGCTGCAGGGGAAGCTTTTGGAATGGAACGCCACCTTAGTAGTTAACGCGGCTAAATTTGAACCCAACCACCCCGAACAAGCCACAATCGAAATCACCAACATGTTCAACAACCAACCCAACCAAATCCCCGAACTTACCCCATCACACGAGCCTAAACAAATTGAACACCCACCTCAAAAAACAACAACTCGTTTAGAACAAAACATACCCAACGAAACTAAACCAAAACAAACTATCGCAGAGTATCAGCAGATTGAGGCGTTGATGTTGGAGCTTGCAAGTCAGGGACGATACTTTAGGCTTAAAGACATGAAAGGCAAAATCTATCTGTGCGCAAGACAAGGCCAAAAAGAACGCGTCATCAGCCTATATACTGAAGAAACAAAACAACTCATCGAAAAAAACAAAATTATAGTTAAGGGATACAACGAAAAATAGTAAGCAAAGGTCGTGGGGTTTGTTTTCATCTATCCAGGTTAGCAGGTAGCCTTCTTTGAAGGGGGTTTGCTTATCATGTAGGCGGTAGCCTCGGACGTAGACTCGACTTTTGGTTTCTAAGCGTCTGATGGTTGACATGATGTCTGAGGGTTTGACTTCTTTGTCTTTGAGAGCGTCCACTACGTTTTTGGAGAAGTATGCGTGGTCGCGGTTTTGGTAGAGAAATTTGCGTATGGTGTCGGCTTTGCTTGTTTCTCCTATGTCGCCTCGTTTGTCTGCATATTTTTGGCTAAAGGCTACATATTGCTGGCCATACAGAAATACTGGTTTTCCATCGTTGGAGCCTATGAGGTAGGTGTAGTATTGGCGTAGATTGGATACTTTGCCGGCGCGTCCTCTAAAGGTTTGCTCTGTGCAGATGATGGGTTTGGTGCTTCGCAGGATTTTGAATTTTCGCCACATGCGACTTAGGGCACTTTCGACCACATCACTGCTTAATTGTAGTTTTTGGGTTAGTTCTTTGAAGCTTTGAGGCTTGCCATCACTTAACGCATATAGGATTTTTTCTTGGGTTTTTGGACGCAACTTGTTCACCACACATTTAACATAGTATATGGTGTTCTGTATCTTTAAAATGACGGTTCGAACCAAAAAGTAAAATCAAAAAACACACAAAATTTAATCTCAATTTAAATCACCCCAATAGCCAAAAACAGCGTATAAACTGCTTATTTAGGTGAGGTTCTAGAGTGCAGGGGGTGGGATTCGGACTAAAGATTACGTGGCGACATCGCCATAAGTAATGTTTCTTTCTGTAACTACCCTTTTTCTTTTTTTGCGCGAACATGTGAAAACCTTTATAATGAGTAATTAGTAAAACATACTGAGTAAATTACGTGTACGCAGAAACACATTGACCGCAGGAGAGACGTCTATGTTCAAAAGAAAACTAGTTACCCAACTCGTGGACAGATTAAATGAACCACGCCAGTTTATTCAAATCGTAGTCGGACCAAGACAAACAGGCAAAACAACCGCCGTATTACAAGCACTCAAAGAAATAAATAAACCAACACATTTCGTCAGCGCAGACGATCCCACACTTATTTCAACAGAATGGCTCTACAATGAATGGGAACAAGCCCGTGCACTTGCAAAAACTGGAGAAACTATTCTTGTAATTGATGAAATACAAAAAATCAGCAAATGGTCATCCATAGTAAAGCTTCTTTGGGACGAAGATAATCGATTATTTACACCTTTAAAAGTGGTTCTCACAGGTTCATCTTCTCTACTTTTACAAAAGGGGCTTTCAGAGTCTCTTATGGGCAGGTTTGAAATACTTTATTCGCCTCATTGGAACTATGCAGAGTGCAAAGAGGCTTTTGGATATAGTCTTGAGGACTTTTTATTTTTTGGAGGCTACCCCGGCGCCGCTGGGCTCATAAAAGATGAAGAACGTTGGACTCGATATATGGGAACATCCATTGTGGAACCAACTATTTCCCAGGATATTCTTATGATGGAAGAAGTCCGTAAACCCGCATTACTTCGTTCACTTTTCATGCTCGGTTCAATATACAGTGCGCAAGAATTGTCCTTTACAAAAATGCTTGGGCAACTTTGTGATGCAGGTAATACTGTGACTTTGGCGCATTATCTTGATCTGCTCAGTAAAGCAAATGTGCTTACAGGTTTACAGAACTATTCAGGTAATAAGCTACGTACCCGTAAGAGTTCTCCAAAATTTATGGTGTACGACACGTCACTAATGACATATACAGACGGAACCAATAGGCGTCGTTTGCTTGATAATGCAACTGATAGAGGTCGTCTTGTTGAAAGTGCGGTAGGCGCTTATTTGCTTGCAAGGGGGCAGGAAGAGGGTTTTGAGGTTTATTGGTGGAGAGAGCGTAATTATGAGGTTGATTTTGTTATAAAAAAAAGTAATCAGCTTACGGCTATAGAGGTAAAAAGTGGTAGAGTGAAAAATGTTGGAGGAAGCCTTATTTTCAAACAGCAGCACCCAAATGCCTTATCCATCATTGTTGGTAGTGCGAATTGTGGTTTAGAGGATTTCTTGTTGGGAAAAAAAGCATTATTCTTATAACAACCTGCCCTCCCAAAGCTATACTACTTTTTTGCAGTCCGATGGTGGGTTAGTACGTCTTGATGTCACAAGGGCGTGTAGTATGTGGTTGGTGAATCGAGCAATATTTCCTAAAATCCCGGAATGCTTATACATATGTTTGTGAATCATTTGTTAATTGTGTCAGGTTTCGTAAAATCGTCCTGAAATGGAGTTTAATGGATAAGTCGGGTATATGTGTAATGTAAGTAATTATACGTAGAATCTGTTTTTCTAATTAGGCGTTTTTAGAGATGTTTTCAAAATTTGCGGTATTTCCGAGGATTTTTATTTGCCTATGTATAATTTATCCGGGATTTTAGGATATTTCTCACCATATGCGTGAGGTGCCAGACAAACTCCCTGCATAATTACAGGGGATGTTGGATTCGAACCCACGAGTCCATGGCGATATCGCCAAGTTTCTTTTCGCAAAAACTCCTATTTTTTGAGTGTGTTATTTTTCCAAAGTGTTGTTTTGTATACATAGCTTTTTTATTGTCTTGATACACATGATTATTTTATTTGTAATATACCTGATTTTTAGCTTGATTTTATACACTACAGTTAATGGTTGTTTTGATGGTGTTTTTCCATGACTGTGGTTGTGTGTACAAAAATTTTTGGATGTGTAGTGTATAAGATTTATACTACAGGTTTTTATTAGTGAGGTAAAAACAATCTCAATACTTGTTTTGGTGTTTGTAGGGTTCAATTGTGTGAGTGGAAAGCTAAGACAGCATGTTGTGGTGTAGTGATTTTGAGGGGAAGGCAATGATTGTGTTAAAAAAAGGTTTGAAAAGACATAAAAGCTGTAGTGTATAAAAAAGGCTAAAAAGTCAGGAATATAAGTAACACATTAATAGTTAATAGATATCCGAGATATAGCAAAGTGAATTTACATTGTCTATTTTTCTCGTAGTAATAAGACAAGTCATGAAAGAATCATGAAAAAAGGCGCATGCAACAAGCGCATTTTAAAGAAGTTAACGAGTAATAAGACAAGTCATGAAAGAATCATGAAAAAAGAGCCTATTCAAACAACAATTCGAAATACACATGCCAATGTCATTTTGACTTGCTATAGTTATAATTTGCAAAAGCGAAGTGTCAGATAGAGGGTTAAGTTAATGAAAAGGATTTTGCATATGTCTGGTTTTCATTTGACTCCGTACTACACAATCACACGAATCCGATAAAAAAGAAAAAATGTTGTATAGGTATATGTTAATGCTGTAACGAATTTGTTATTGTATGTGTTGTAGCGTGTTCATGTTCTTTCATCGAAAAAAATGCGATAGCAAGTATTAGTCCAGTTATCCATACAAACAATATGCCAACAAGGAGTATTGTGAGTAATGCACCGATGAGTAATAGTGTACCTGCTGTTGCAAATAAGCCTGTTTCCGAATAAGTAGAGAGTTTTATCAGAGATCGTCTTATGAAAAAAGCTGCAATTATTGCAGATATAGATAATACAATTAATACCAGTAACAATCCAATGATGAAAGACGTTATAGCCGAAAAGTCTAAATTAGTTGTGTTTGGGGTCAAATCTTGAAGAGATGCCATATCACCGTTCCAATTAGGGTACATTTGATACAGAAATTTCTCAATTGATGATAAAACAGTTGTCATCATAAACACGCTCGCAGTGACAACGCCAACTATTGCTGTTAAAACGCCAAAAAGTGCATTATAAAAAATACCATTTTTATTTTTATAAAAATTGGCTAAACTATAAAGACTAAGCAGCACAAGTATTATTCCCATAATTTCGGTAATTGTAAAGTAAAGAGAATTCATGAATGACAATATACCCCCAAGAAACATCAGTAATGCACCGACACCGCCTAAAATTTTGCTTGTCTTGAATTTCATTTATTTTACCTCTTTTTAGTTGCGTATTTGATAATAAAAAGCTTTATCAAAATAGTTACAGGATATTGAACAGAATTCCGATAATTGTCATATATGCCAAGATAAAAATCACTGAATTTAATATCCAACTTAAACTTGAAATTAAAAGACCTTTTTTAAAGGGCTCTGTTCCTATGGCAGTAATAAGTATAGCAATTCCAATTGCACCGACATTAAAAAGCCCTATTATAGCAATATTGGTTATGCCGGCAAGTATAGGAATTGCAGATAACATAATTAAGGCAATTAGACCATTTAATGCGTTGTTTGAATAAAGTGACGTTACACCAAATTTTTTAGCAAAAAAGGACGTGAGATTTGACATAAACATGTATTCAATTACTACTATTGCTGTCCCAAACAAAGTTGCTGAAAACATAATTACAATGCCAAGCAATAATAGATTATTGCTAAATGGAGTATCTAAAAATATCTGAGCGATCAAACCAATTGCAATGAAGATCGAGACAAATAATCCAACTATTGAAACCTCTTTGAGTTGGTTGGGTTTTAAAGGTCTTTCATCAGTATGCGGATGCGTGGAAAAAATCCCTAAATTAAAGCGTTTAGACTTGTTTGAGTGTACAATCAGCGTGTTATGTTTCGCTATTTTTAACAAGGCGTTTTTCAAGGCTACGGGATTTGATGTTTTATCTGCCATAGTCTCAAGAGAACGTGATAAAAGACGGGAAAAAAGAAAAAACATAGATGCCATAGTAATATAATTAAGAACACGTATTATGGGTGTATTTACAGTAATTGATATTATTGAAAGATAAACAACCAAGAAAAAAATGCCCGTCAGTACCATTGTAAGATTGTGCATTAGGCGTATGTGATTGCTTTCATGTTCAATAATTGATTCATACTCCGATTGATTGTCATTAAAGAGTTTCAAAAGGGTAGAACTTATTATAATGTATTGAAAATGCTTGCAAAAACCTATGGCTATAGCATTTGCTATTGAATCTTCTACTTTAAATATGGGCACACCTGAGACAGTGTTTCCAATAGGTTCAAGCTCACCAGACTTTAACTTTCTTCGTAATATGTTTTTTGTCATTAAGATGTATACCAAAATGAAAAGTGTTATTCCAATAACTAAGCCTAAACTCAAACCAACTAATCTGATCGCTATTGTAGAAAAGACTCCCGCGACAAAAAACGCTAGAAATGAGGCAGCTATGCCAATACCTAAAAGATTTGCGCCAGGTTTTTTTGCAGTATTAAACATTATAATATTATTACCTCCAAAACAGATGATAAGCCCATTAGTACCATAAAAAATGGTAGATACCTAATCATAGATGTAGAATGTTTTTGAGACTTTAGAGCGAGGAGAATTAATAAATTGCCTTCAATGAAAGCAAACATTACTGTGGTTAAAACCGTAAAAGACGTTCCGTATATGCTTAAGGCACCATATATGAAGTATGATTGTAGAAAAAAATTTGAGAAAAGCACTAAATTTTGTATAAGCCAAGAAAACGAAAATAATGCAATTAAACATAGCACTAATTCGTTCCGTACAAGAATTATCGGAAGAGCGTCCATACCAATTTGAGAAAACGTTAAATCGGGTTTAACAAAAAAAGCTAAAAAAATCCCTGTTATTGTGGATAATATTATGGTAATAAATATTTTAAACGGAAAAAAAGAAAAAATGGTGCGTGAGTTTACACTGTTGTGATACATACACCGATTATAGCCCCGCAACACATACGCCGATTATAGCCCAACCCACGGGACCCATAGCAGTAAGTGCCCCACTAGCCATAGCGCCAACTGTAGAACCTGCTGCAGACGCGCCTATTGCAGTACCGACAGTACCTGTGATACCAGCTATTGAGAGCCCCAATACAGGCGTCTGCCAATCACCAGTCACATAAGTATACACTGCATTTGTCATTGTGCCAGCTGTAAATGATAGAGCTATAACAAACATAAACAATGTTGCGCCCCAAAAAACAACTTTTTTTGAACTCGTTTTATTTTCAAACATAATAAAACCTATTATGATATTCTATAGGTTGTTAATAAGTATTTGTAGTTCGTAACTGGTGTTGCTAATTCGAAAATAGGTTACATTTTTGTTTTTAGGTATGTGCTTGCTGGCGTTAAATATTTTATTCCTTCGCGGGGTGTATAGTTGTACTTGTTGTTAACAACTATTGTAGTAATTGCTTTTGCTGTGCTAGCAACTGTAACAGGTATCAGCGTGCTATTACGGGAAAACTAAAAAGTAGCATGGTCCGTTTTTTCTTTTTGTGTATTGGTTGTTAATCCAAACATAGTGCATTTGGGGAATTTTAGTATATGTTGTTCTATTAAATGTCTTAATGTTAAATGTGCGGTTTGTTTTTCCTCAAGAGTTTTTGCGCGCCTATAATTGATAAATCCCTCAACCACAGAATTGTAGGATTGATGGTAAACTTCTGTATTCCAAAACTTGATGGATGGATGGATTGCTTGTTTGAGACTTTTAACTTCACGCTTTAAACTATTTATTGTCGTCATTTGATAATGTTTCCTTTAATGTTTCAACTTCAGATTTTAGTTGCTCTAACTCGACATCTTTAAGCAAGGAACCATACACAGAAATAGCTGAAATAAGCAACCGCCCATAGCCTAACTTAGCACGGTCGCTGTTTCCATTAAGTGTTAATTTTTTGCTGGAGACGGCTATAACATTGTCTAATTCATTAAATAAGCGTGCTCTATGGTTATTTTGTTTTTGGTTTAGGCTTGGTTTCATAGATTCTTCTTGCAATTAAATAGGTATTTCGAGAATTTAATGTTTTAGCAAATAAGCTGGTAATTTTCTTTTTCTAAAATATGTCCTATTATATTGATGTTTATATCATGTATGTGAAAAACAAGGATGAAAAAAAGTATGGTGTATCTAAGCCCATGAGAACAAGTAAGAGCATCTCAAAAATGGTTAGCAAATCACCTTGAAATTTTAACACGACAATTCTGAAGAATCTGCACAACATTCAAACAAACAGATTTTAAAATCAAAAAAAAGAGTCAGATAAAAAAATAAAACCCGCGCAATGGGCTGAAACCGTAGGTCTTATGTACAATTGTAGTGAATTATGCATATATTTTGCTTATCAGTTAGATATGGTTTTAGGGTGTTTTTCCAAAAACCAGTATAACTATAGCAGTGTAACTTTTAGTTAACTATGTGTGGCCTGTAGTTGCAGTGTTTAAACCAGCCGGCAATGAGTTCAGGTGTAACGCAATCAAGAGCTTGAACAGCTGCATCAAGCAAAGC
>JAITMO010000106.1 GCA_031277345.1 Candidatus Bathycorpusculum soli | reverse complement strand
ATACTTGAATACAAACGAGCATCAGGTGAAAATAAAAAATAAGTAAACATTTACTAATGGTGAAAAAAGTGTTTATTGCATAATAGTAGTTAACATCTTTGTTTACAATTTTTATCTTTTAATGACTATTTTTTATTTACTGATGTATGTATTCAACTCTTAACAAAAACGCGTTTTTAACCTGCTCGTTTTTCATTAAAATTTAACTTTTCATGCCGTTTTTATTCAACAAACCTGGTTGTGTGCATACATTTATGTATCTATGCTCAATAAAAAACCTATAAAAACACGCAAACTATGTACATGTTGCTAATTGGTAATCATTCAGATAGATTTCTGCTTTTTTAGGAAGGGTTAAATGTTAAGGACACACATGTTATCCCATTAATCTGTAAAGTTGGTTATCGCATGCAATCCTTTAAATCAGAAAGAACCTTTGTTTCCGTTGACCCAGGTAAATGTATTGGTTGTGGGCTTTGTGAGTTCGCTTGCACTATAGAGAAAGGTGAACAGTTTTGGAATCCTCTCTGTTCAAGAATTCGTGTTGTTCGTATGGCGCCTGTATTCAATTTTGCTTTGTCTTGCCGTGGTTGTGAAGATGCAAAATGTGTAAAAACATGTCCTGAGAGAGCTATTACGCAATCGGAGAATAATAAACTGTTAGTTATTAATGAAAAGAAATGTAAAGGATGTGATTGGTGTGTCCAGGCATGTCCGCGGGGTGGAATCACTATACACACTGGTACCGGAAAAGCTATTGCATGTAATTTATGTGATGGTGAGCCTAAATGTGTTGAAATCTGCCCTGAAAATGCTTTAGAACTTGTTCACACTGATGAGGAAGCTGATAAATGCTTCGATGACGCATTGGAGAGTTTGCATGTTGTAACAGAAAAATTAGCAACACAAATAAAAAACAAAGACTGGACGACACTTCTTACGATTTCAGAGAAACGCGCGCAAAAAATTACTGAAAAACTACAGAACTTGAACAAAAAAGCTTACGAAAAACAACGTAAATAATCTAATGCTCTTCATAATTTTTTCTTTTTTAAAACTCTGACTGGAGACAAAAAGTTTTGTTGCATGAAAACCCGTTTGATTTATTCCGACAAGAATGCCGTGACATATTATCTCAAGCGTTATCAAAAATTTTTCCAAATACTACAATACCCGTTATTAATTTAAACAAAACTCCTCATATTGAATTAGGTCAACTTGCCTCGTCTCTTAGTTTTGAGTTAGCAAAAAAACTATCTGTGAAACCAAGTGTGGTAGCTGAGCAACTCGTTAGGGCTATTGATCCATCTCATTTTATATTAATAGATAAAGTCGTTACTGCTGGTGTAGGCTACATTAATTTTTATGTTAATTTTCCTAAATTTTCCCAGTTAACTTTAGAATCTATAAAAAATAAGAGTAAGAGTTACGGGTACATTAAAACTGAAAAACCAATAAAAATTATTGTCGAACACACAAGTGTTAATCCTCTACACCCAATACATATCGGTCAAGCTAGAAACCCCATAATAGGTGACACTTTAGCATGTATGCTTAAACTTCGTGGACACAATGTTTCAACCCATTATTACATTGACGATGTAGGTCGGCAATCTAGTGTAGTCGCTTATGGTTACCAGAAACTGGGTAAACCAAAACCAACTGAAAAACCAGATTTGTTTGTAGGAAAAATCTATACAGTTACTTGTTGCATAGTTGAAATTAACCGACTTAAAAAAGAAAAAGAAAAAATAGTGATTACACAAACAGCCGATACAGATGCTATGGCTAAGATCAACCGCGAACTTGATGAATGGACTGCAGTAGCTGTAGAATTAAAAGAAAAACATCTTACCCTATTTGAGGAACTTTCTGCTAAAATAAATGAGGACGAAAATCCTGAGGAAGAAATTAACAGTCTAAATCGACGATATGAAGCTGGTGAACTTGTCGCTAAACAACTTATTCGTGAAGTTAGTGAATTATGCCTTGAAGGTTTTCGCCAAACTCAAAATCGCGTTTCTGTATTTTACGACTCGTGGGATTGGGAAAGCGCTTTTGTTTGGAGTGGACAAGTTGCAGAGGCTATGGATAAACTCAAAACCTCAGATTTCATCTATTTCGAAAACGGTATTTGGGAATTTAATGCTGATAAAGCCTCTAATGTTCTTAACCTTAAACCTAAATTGGGTATTAAGGAAAACAATGAAATTCCCCCCCTAACACTTATGCGCGCTGATGGTACGACACTTTACACAACGCGCGATGTTGCTTATAGCATATGGAAGTTTCAACGTGCAGAAAAAGTCATAAACGTTATAGGTATGGAGCAATCTCTGGCTCAATTGCAACTCAAACTGGCCTTATATGCATTGAGTTACAGTAAGGAAGCAGACAACTTCCTGCACTTTGCATACAATTTGGTGTCATTACCTGGTTATAAAATGAGTAGCCGTCGTGGTCACTACATTACTTTTGATCAAGTTCTCGATGAAGCAATAGAGCGTGCTTATCAAGAAGTCTGCAAACGTTCCTCAATGTTTAGTGAAGAAGAAAAGCGCAACATAGCCCGTTTTGTAGGTATTGGTGCTGTTCGGCATGCGCTTGTGGATGTAGACCCTAGTAAACAAGTTCTATTTACTTGGGAGCGTGTGCTTAATTTCGAAACTAACAGTGCACCTTATGTACAATATACCCATGCAAGAGCTTGTAGTATTCTACGAAAAGCCACAGATACCTCTCAAATCATGCCAGCATATTATCTGCTAACTGAAAAACTTGAACAAGAACTTATTTTACAGCTTGCTATTTTTCCTGACATGTTTATAGAAGCAGTCGAATACCTTAAACCTGCAATGATAGCTGACTATGTTAATGTTCTTGCTGATAAATTCAACACTTTTTATAATGCCTTGCCAGTTATTAAAGCTGAAACTCTTGAACTTGGTAGCGCACGGTTAGCATTAACTGATGCTATAAAAACAGTAATAAGCAATGCTCTAACGATTATTGGTGTTGTCGCACCCGAACGAATGTAACTTTCTTTGTTCTGTATTTTTTATCTTTTTTCAACGGCATCTGATCTTTGTTTTATTGTGCGTTCCTGTATTTTTATCGCTTGTGTACAATCTAAAACGTACGTTATAGTTGATGTATGTTTATGATAAATTTCAAATATTAGGTAGCAATATAAAATGTTGGTGAATATCGATGAGCAATAATTCATATTTCCAAAAGAAACTTGAACCAATCCAAGTTACGAAACAGAAACCAATTTCACAGTTGCTAAAAGAAATGGGTAGAACAGCATATCAAGGTCGTAAACTAGGTGAAGCTGTTGATATATGGGTAAACATGTTGAAAGAAAAAGATATTGTAATTGCCTTGGGGTTTGCAGGTTCAATGAGTACTGCTGGGCAATGGACAATTATTAATTGGCTTATTGAAAATCGTTTCATCGATGTTTTGGTGTCAACGGGTGCAAATGTTTCAGAAGACATTGTTGATGCTATGGGTTTTGGTTACTGGCAGGGTAGTCATATGGCAAATGATGAGCAACTTTTAGCTGATGATGTTAATCGGTATTATGATGTTTATGGGAAAGAAACTGATTACCGTAAAATGGAAGAAATCGTCACTGACTACGTTATGACCTGTAGTGAGACTTATCAATACACGTCTGCTGAGTTTCTTAATGGTCTAGGTAAATATCTCAATGCAAAAAATATTCCAGCCATTACTGCCGTAGCAGCAAAACATAATGTACCCGTATTTAGCCCAGCTATGGTTGATAGCGCTTACGGTGAGACTTTCTTATTAGCTAAAAATCAGGGACACAACGTTCATATTGATAGTGTCAAAGAATTTGACCAATTTATCCAAATTGGTACCAAGACCAAAGATGTCGGGGTAGTATATGTCGGTGGAGGTGTTCCTAAAGACTTTACGCAACTAATCGCAATTTCTGTTAGTCCAATGACAGAAGACAAAGGTGTCCAAGGCAGACAAGGTGGGTTACGCAAAAGTCTACAAGAATACTACTATCCGCACAAATACGCAATTCAGATAACAACAGACTCCCCTCAATGGGGTGGTTTAAGCGGATGCACACTTGAAGAGGCTATAAGTTGGGGCAAAATCAATAGTCAAACAGACACACGCGCCGTTTGCTACTGTGACGCAACAATCGCATTACCGCTGATTTGTCACGCACTATCTGAACGCGTAACAGAGAAACGCAACGGTCCCGATATGAGCTGGATTTTTAAAGACATGCCAAAAGCCTAATGTGGCTTTTTATTTTTTATGCATATTTTGTTTTAAATTTTTGCTAAGATTTTTTAGAGTATAAATTAAATTGTTTAGTTTTTTCAGATTCTTTCTTACGTATCCTCTCTGTTAGTGCGCTCATCATTATGGGCATGATTACTGTGGCATCGCCTTCGATCATTATGCGTTTGGCTTTTTCGCTGATTTTTCCCCAGCTGACTGCTTCTCGTGGTCTTGCGCCACTGAGGCTCCCATCCCATTCAACTGCAGTGCTAATGTAAACTACATAATCCAATCCGTCTTTAAACTGGTTCCACCATATTGTATGATGTTTGCTAATTCCCCCACCAACAATTAGTGCACCAGATTTTTTTGAGTCAAATACAAGATTGTTTAAGTTATCTTCATCTTTTAATAGATTTATGCGAAAGTCTTTGTGATCTTGGCTGAAGAACCAAAGCTGATAGCCTACTGAGCCGTCTGTTATACCGGGAACAAAAATTGGAATGTTGTTTTTTGCAGCCCAATACAAAATTGAATCTTTATTACAACAACGTAGCCCTATTTCTCGACAGAGTTCTGTTGTACTGAGTTCTTTTTTTCCTTCTTTATAGAGTGTTTCAAGTAAGCTTATAATCTGTTTCTCAATAACTATTCCATAACTATCATTGGGTACCAAAACATTACCTAACCGATTAACTCCTTCTTGGTGAAGTTTACTGTCATTCATAACAAAGCTGCCTTTATAATAATCACGATAACACCGTGCAACATCATGATCTAAAGTGCCACAAGTGGTGATTATGATATCAACCAATTTACGTTTCACCAGCTCCTTAATTACTCCACGTGTACCTGTTGCACAAATATCTGCTGGAAAAGAAAGAAATTTGACACACCCCTTACTGCTAATCATATCTTCTAAAATGTCGACGCCTGTAGCAAGTTTGCCTGCTGTAAACCCCCATGCAGCGTCCATCTGTCCAACTAGTTCATTAACTGTCAAATCTTTGCTAAATTCATAATCTTTAACCGGAATTTTGCATTCAATCTTAGGCATAATTATAGCTCCTATATCCATTAGAGAAAGCTCGCAATAAATAGGTAACGAAAAAACTCTTATTTTTATACTAAGCAAATAACATTTGTCTGTAAAAATCTCCAGTGCTCGTAAATTGCGTAAACACTCAAAGTACGAAATCTGTTGTTTCTATAGAAAACCTGTATCTTTTAGTTTTAAAGCAATTGCAATGTCCCCTTTTACGTCAACTTTACCACTAAAAAATGCTTTTTCTATACTTATTTTCCCATTTACTATCTCTAAAAAGTCCTCTTCTGAAACTTTTAAAATCAGTATTGGTTCTTCTGTTATTCCTTGAAACGTTTGTATTTTTTGATTTTTAACAATTATTACCCAATCATTGGGGTTATTTCCTGTCAAGTTCACCTGAATCGTAGCTTCTATATCTTTTGCTTTTTCTGGTTTAAATCTGACTGGAAGTTTGGTTTCAAAAAATTCTTGTGATGTTTTTATTTCCATAATATTTCCTCAATGATCTGGATCTTTAATCTTTTTTGATTTAACTTTTATGTTTAACGGAATAGATCTTTTTCTTTTGCTCTTATTAATTCAGTTGTCGACACGTTTTCAGCAGTTTGATATACTGTATAGCCTCGTATAATTGCTGCTGGAATGCCTTCATTAGCTTGTCCCATTACTAGCTCTGCAGCTGAGGCTAATTCATCTGCAATAGCTGTTTGTTTAACGCATAAGGTGTAGCCAAAAAGATCTTTTTCGCCCCGTCTATCTCGTATGGGTTTTATTCCTGCAACACCAATTGCCACATTGATTTCGCCCACTCTAAAAGGTCTGCCATGGGTGTCTGAAACAATAACTGCTACGTCAATACCTGTCAGACGTTTAATTTCTGCTCTAATGGTCTGTGCAGATTTATTGGGGTTTTTTGGTAAGGGAACAACATTTCTCTCACCTGAAACGTTTGAGTGGTCAACTCCCGAATTGGCACTGATTGTTCCACTTTTAGTTTCGGTAATTATACTGTTTGGGCCTACTTTGACGATTTCTTTTGCTTCTTGTAGTATAATTTCAACTAGAGCTGGATCTTTATTTGTTTGTTTCGCAATTTCATTTGCTTGTTCAGACGGTGTTATAGTGTCAAGGTTTACAACGGTGCCTTCAGCTTTAGAGACAAACACGTGAGTGACAACAATAATGTCTTTTTCTTGTAGTTGTATTTTTTGTTTTTTTGTGGCATTTACAATTAACTGACCAATGTTGTCGTCTTCTTTACTTAGAGGTAAGCCTTCTATGGCAATAACTTGAACTGCGTCCATTAGTAATCTCTCTATTTTTACTTTGCTAAATTATAACCCTAACTTAAACCTATCTTGTCAACATGGTAAAATTCTGAAAAAATAAGTTTGGCAAAAATGTAAAAAAATAAAAGAGAGATAATTGTCTCGGTTGCTTATTTTGTGCGGAATTTCTGAAGTTTTTGCAACATCATTTTGTCGCCTTCAGCATCACCTGCACATGTTGCAATAATTCCATCAACAAGACCAACAAGCTTCTCTGCTTTTGCTTCTACTTCTTCCATAGTAGCTGTTACTGGCCAACCAATAACTTTGACTATTTCTTTGTTCTTTTCTGTGCCTACAAGGAAATATGCAAATAGTGGCTTGTTGAGTTTTTTGCATTCTGCTGAAATTGCTCTAAGTTGCTCTAATGAGTTGTCGTCTAAACGCATGAAGTAAACAAAATCCCATGGTTGACGAACTCGCTCTATCGAAGCTTCAACGGATTGTCTTGCAGATAAAAGGCAACCAAGTGGGAGATTCTTTGTTTTAACATCATTACGTATAAAGTCTCTTGCAACCTCTGACGATGAGAGAGGCATTTTTATTGCTTCACCATAGTGTGGTTTATCGCCCATGGTTACTGCTAAGCCGTCAAGGCCAATAACATCTGATGCTAATGCTAATCCTCCAACTTCCACTGGTCCTTTATAGTGTAAAATGAAGATTGGACATACGTATTTATCAGGATACTTGTTTTTGAGGAGACAGCTTACAACAACACCGCTTGGAGCTGGAAAACCAGCTGCGCTGTCTGTAACGTTCCATCCATCAACTAAATCCTTTAATTCATCAGCGAGTTTTAGAAATTTGCGTGTAGGGACAAATTCGTTTAGTATTTTCATGGAGATTTCCTCTTTAATAAAGAGGAGAGGCTGGTTAAAAACCTTTTTGCGTAATTCTGCATGTGCATTGCTTATTGATTTTTCTGATGTTTTATATGTGATAGTTTTTTTTCTTTGGGAAATGTACATTAATTTGTATAGTATCAACTTGAGTGATTTGTTATGAAAATTGCAGTTTCTGGTAAAGGTGGTGTGGGTAAAACTTTGCTTGCTGGTGGATTGGCTCGTGGTTTTGCTGAACGGAACTTTAAAACTATGGCTATTGATGCTGACTCTTCGCCTAATTTGGCTTTGACTTTGGGTTTAACTGCTGAAGAAGCACGAAGAATAGTGCCTATTTCTGATAATAAAGAGCTTATAGAGTCAAAAACAAACTCTGGTTATACCGGCGTTTATAATCTGAATTTTAAAGTTGATGATGTAGTGCGTGATTATTCAGTTCCAACTCCTTTAAATGTAAATTTGGTTGTTATGGGGACTGTTCATTCTATGGGTGCTGGATGTATGTGTGCTCCCACGGCTGTTATTCGTGCTTTACTTCGGTATCTTGTGGTTGAAACTGATGAGGTTGTTGTGATGGATCTTGAGGCTGGTGTGGAGCATATTGGTAGAGGTACCGTAAGACAAGTTGATGTGTTACTTATGGTTGTGGATTCTAATTTTAAGTCATTAGAGATTGCAAAACATATTTACGATTTAGCTTCAGAAGCTGGTATGAAGCAACTATACATTGTTGGAAACCGTGTTATGACTGATGAGCAGAAATTTGCTATTCAAAATTTTGCCGATAAAAATGGTTTACCGGTACTAGATTTTATTCCTTTTGACCCAAAAATTACAGAGTCTGATATGATGGGTAAAACACCTCTGTTGAACAGAGACTTTCCTTCTGTGAAGACCATAGACAATATATGCGAGTTTTTAATTAAAAAATAACATCTATTTGAGGAGACTTTTGAAATGAGAACTCTTGTTACAGTTGGTCGTGGTGGTACAGGAAAGTCTAGTTTTACTGCTTTAATGGCTAAAGCTTTTGTTGAAGCAGGTAAATCACCTATATTGTTAGTTGATGCTGATCCTGATCAAAATCTTGCTGAAATGGTAGGGATTGACTTAAAAGAAGCAGGTAAATCTACAATTGCAGATTTGGTTGTTAGTACCTTTATCGAAGGCGGTGGTACCACCGTAGGTGTTCCTCCAGCACAGCGACTCGAAAGTCGCATTTGGGAAAACGGTCTCTATGAAGGTCAACAATTTGATTTTCTTGGTGTGGGCACAAAATGGGTCGAGGGTTGCTACTGCATGCCAAATAACGCTCTCAAAGGCGCTTTAGAAAACTTGACCAAAAATTATGAATACGTACTTATTGACTCTCCTGCTGGATTAGAAAATTTAAACAGACGCATAACTTCAAGCGTAGATGACATTTTTGACATTTTAGATCACTCGAAAAAATCCCAAGATCACGTGTGTAGAGCCGTTCGAATAATCAACGAGGTTGATGTGCAATACAAAAACTTCTACATTATAGGCGGCTACAGATTCCCTGATGAGCTTGGAAAACAAGCAGAAAATGCTTTAAAATTCAAATATTTGGGAAAAATAGCCACAGATCCACAGTTAGATGATTGTGTGCTTAATGGTGAATCATTGATTAATCTACCCAATGATAATCCGGCATACATTTCAGTTAAAAAAATGTTACAAAGTCTTAACTATATTTAGAAAACTTACACTTTTCAATATTTTTAAGTGTGTTTTTTGTTAGTTATTTTATTGTTAACGACTTTATGTATTTGGTTTGTTTTTCTTTTTGGTGGGTAGCGGTCTTTAGAATTATTATCAAAGGTGTTATGTTGTTTGTGTAGATTTGGGTGTGGTTCAAGGGTTTGAATTCAGATCTTTTATAGTGTAGGATTGTTGGAGTAGAAAAATTGTTTCGTTGTTGTGTTTTCAAGTATGGTTTTTTGATCTATGAATGTTTCAGGTGTGGTATTGCTGAAGCTGTTGTTTTGGTTTGTGAGTGTTGGGTTTGTTTTTAGTGTGGTGAGGAATATGTTGGTTGGTGGGTTGGTGGGTTTTTTGTGGTGTTTTATTGTTTTGTGGTGTTTGTGGTGTTTGTGGGTGTTGTTTGGGGTGGGTTAGGGTTTGTTTGTGGTGTTTTTGGGTGTGGTGTGGTGGGTGTTTGGGGACGAGTGTGGGGTTGTGTTTGGTGTTGTTGTTTGTTGTGTGTTGTGTTTTTATGGTGGGGGGGTGTTGTTTTTGGGTTTTTTTGTGTGTGTTTTGTTTGTTTGGGGGTGGTTTGGTAAAGGTGTGTTGGGTTTTTGTTTGTTTGTTTTTTTTTGGTGTGGTGTTTTGGGGTGTGTTTGGTGGTGTTTGTTGTTGGTGTTGGTTGGGTGTGGTGTGTTGTTTATGTTTTTGGGGGATGGGTGTTTGTTTGTTTAGGGGGTGTGGGGGTGGGTTTTTGTGTTTGTGTTAAGTGTAGGGTGTTTAAGTTCTGGTTTGTTGTTGGTTGTGTTGGTTGTTGTTTTTGGTGTTTGGTTATTGTGGGGTTGGGGTTTTTGTTTTTGGTGTGGAGTTTTGTGGTGGTTTTTTGGTTTGTGGGTGAGTATTGGGTTTAGTGGTTTGTGTTGTTTTTTGTTTTTGGTTTGTTTTTGGTTTGTTTTTGGTTTGAGTTTGAAGTTTGTTTGGTGTTATGGTTTGTGTTCTGGGTGTTTTTTGGCTAGGTTTTTAGGTAGTGTTTATGTTTTTTAGTTGTGAAAAAGGTGTTTGTTAAGTTAAGGTGTGAGGTGGTTTTGTGTTTTATTTGTGGTTGTGTTATGGGTTTTGTGGGTGTAACTATGCCTGTTGGGGGTGGTGGTTT
>JAITMO010000054.1 GCA_031277345.1 Candidatus Bathycorpusculum soli | reverse complement strand
TTTGTTTGTTTGTTTTCGTGTCAGTATTGTTTATTGTGATGAAAACATCGTTTATTGGAATTATATTTTTGAAAGTGTTGTAGTGTCTGGTAAGTGTGATGCGTAGTGTGTTTGAGTGTGGGTGTTTGTTTTTGTGTTTTTGGTGTGGTAGGTTTGTTATGTGTGGTGTTAGGTTTTCTAAATCAGTGTTTATGTATAAGATTGTTGTTGGTTTGGTCATAAATTTTTGGTTCTTCAAAAGAAAACTACCCTTCCACTTAACTTAGGACATGACCTGGTGTTATATTGCTTGCAAGGTATTCAAACGAGAAGTAGTTTGATAACCATTTTACAGAAGGATGTTTTATAGAAAGTTGATTGGGGATTTTAGATGTTTTGAATTTGTTTTATGATTTGTTGTATTTGTTCTTTTGTTAAGCGGTTATTTGGCTGTTTTTTTATGTATTCTGATAGTTTGGCTAATTTTAGTGTTGTAACTGTGGGGTTGTTGATGTTTAGGTCTGTGTTTGGATTGGTAAAGACGAGTAAGCCTTCGACCCAAATGTGAATGTCTCGAAGAGTGGGTGCGTTGCCAACTAGATGTATAATTTTTTGTGTGTTTCGTTTAATTTGTAAGCTAGGACTGTTTTTGATTTTTTTTCCAGAGCGTAGCCATTGATCTCCATAGCAGGTTATTTTGCCACGCCAATTTTTAGTTTCCAGAACATAAACCCCACTAGGTCCCAAAAGGATATGGTCAACATCGCCTCTGTCTCCTCGAATGTAAGCTCCATTTATGAGATAGTATTCATTACCCAAGTTTTTAGTTAAAGTGTTAACTACTGTTTTTTCCCCCTGCCATCCACCCTTATAAATGTGATATTTTCGTTGATAAAACCAAGAACTTGCCAGTAAAATTAGCGCGCCAACAAAGCCTATGCCTTCACGCCCTCCAATATTTCTTGTTTTAAACAAAACAGTATACCCCGTTAACCCAAAAAGTATGACAAATAAAAGCAAGAACACAACGGTCCAGCCTAGGTATTTCCAAGACTGATTTCTAAGATAATGACTATTTTCAGATATCTTCCTCATAACTTAATCTTAACAAAATATAAACTACCAATATTTTACTCTACCCCTAAAGAAACATATTAAAATTGTCAACAGAAAAACCCAAGTTATTCAACGTGAATAACTATTCTTCTAACATAGTTATTTTGTTGCAGAGTTTTTTGCTCAACATGTGTGTGTAGAGGTAAAAAGTTTATATTGTTGTCTGGTTTTTGCTTTACTCTAATATAAAGAAATAATTCTATTGGAAGTAGTGATTTACATGGCATATTTAACTACAACAGGTTCAGGACAACCCGTCCTTATCCTTAAAGAAGGAACAACACGAAGCAGAGGAAAAGAAGCTCAAAGAAATAATATTATGGCTGCACGCGTAATCGGTGAAGTTTTGAAAACTACTTTAGGTCCAAGAGGCATGGATAAAATGCTTATTGACAGTTTAGGCGATATCACCATTACTAATGACGGTGCAACAATTCTAAAAGAAATCGATGTAGAACATCCCGCAGCAAAAATGATGGTTGAAATCGCAAAAACCCAAGACGACATGGTTGGCGATGGAACCACCAGTGCAGTTGTCATTGCAAGTGAACTTTTAAAGAAAGCAGAAGAGCTGCTTGAACAAAACATTCATCCGACAATTCTAGTAAGCGGTTATCGAAAAGCAGCAAAAAAAGCAATTGAAGTAATGGATAAAATTGCTGAACCATTAGATATTAACGACCGCGGAATATTGCTCAAAGTGGCTCTAACCTCAACAAGTAGCAAATCAGTCGGAAGTGCAAGGAACCACTTAGCAGAAATCTCTATAGATGCAGTAAAACAAATCACTGAAAAACGCGGAGACAAAACAATTGCCGACATCGATAACATCCAAATTATCAAAAAAACTGGTAAAAGTCTGCTTGAAACACAACTAATCAAAGGCATAATCGTTGACAAAGAAATAGTTAATCCTGGCATGCCAAAAACAAAACAAAACGCAAAAATCGCCCTCCTAGATTCACCATTAGAAATTGAAAAAACAGAAATCAGCGCAGAAATCAGAATAAAAGATCCTGCACAAATGAAAGCCTTCCTAGACCAAGAAACAGACATGCTAAAAGAAATGGCTAAAAAACTAAAAACCATCAACGCAGACGTCATTTTCTGCCAAAAAGGCATAGATGATATGGTACAACACTTCTTAGCCAAAGAAGGCATCATAGCTGCACGACGCGTAAAAGAGTCAGACATGGAAAAACTCGCACGTGCAACAGGCGCAAAAATCAGTAGTGATCTTGACGACCTAAAAACAACTGATCTGGGCATAGCCGGGTTAGTTGAAGAACGCAAAATTGGTGACGACAAAATGATCTTTGTCGAAAAATGCAAAGACCCGCACAGTGTAGCAATACTACTTCGTGCCGGACTAGAACGTATGGTCGACGAAGCCGAACGCGCAATGACTGACTCACTCTCAGTAATATCGGACGTTATCGAAAACACCAAAATTCTGCCCGGCGGCGGCGCAATAGAAATTGAAATTGCAAAAGAACTCCGCAAATACGCCACAACAATCGGTGGGCGTGAACAACTCGCAGTTGAAGCTTTCGCAGATGCAATAGAAGTTATCCCAAGAACACTATCAGAAAACGCAGGATTCGAACCAATAGACATACTAACACAACTTCGCACAGCACACAACTCAGCAGACAACAAAAACATGGGTATAAACGTCTACGAAAACAAACTACAAGACAGTATCAAAAACGGCGTAATCGAACCACTCGTGGTCAAAGAACAGGCAGTCAAATCAGCAGCCGAATCAGCAGCTATGATACTACGTATAGACGACGTAATTACCGCCAAAACACCAAAAGGCGGACCAGGTGGAATGCCTGGTGGAATGGGCGAAGAATAAACTTTCCCACCCTAAATTTTTAACTTTTTAAATTTAATCCGTAAATCAATCATTTTTTATTTATGCTCTTCATTACTATTTTATGTTCACACTTTATGAAAACGTATTTATGTTTAAAGACTCACCATTGTGCAATAAATACAAGCGCTCTGGTAGTATAGTCCGGTCAAGTATAGCGGCCTCTCGAGTCGCGGACCCGGGTTCGAATCCCGGCCAGAGCACTATCCCTCTGTATGTGGTTCCCTTCCTCAGGTTTTTAAATTCCCAAAGAATACTAAGAGTATGAAAGCAAATGAGCCCATTCATGACTATGACCAACGTCTTGTAAGACACCGCCGTAACCTCAAACCAATGCTCAACGGCGAAACCGCCCTACGCTTCATAGACCACCTAAGCGCCCTAAACCTCTCCATAGCCCGCGTAACCAAATACTCCGCCCACATGCCCGTACTACTACGCATGATAGACGTTGATCTCAAAACAATGACCAAACAAGACGTAGAAACAGTCGTTGCCACCATAAACACCAGCAAACAAAAAGCCTGGACCAAACGCGACAAAAAACTAGTCCTGCGCAAGCTCATACAATACGCCAAAACAGGCAGCTGCGCCAAATGCACCCCCCTACCCCCAGAAATAAACTGGATAAGCCTAGCAGTGAAAGACAAAGACTCAAGAGTAACCCCTGAGAGCCTACTCACACCCGAAGAATTCGCCGACATAATCAAAGCTACCACCAATAAACGCGATAGGGCGATGATTTATGTTCTCTTTGAAGCTGCCTTACGGCCGGGCGAGCTTTTAACTATGACCCTTAGCAGTGTGATATTCAAAGAAGAATACTGTCTCATAGCTGCAAACGGAAAAACAGGTATAAAACGCATACCTTTAGTTATGTCCTGTAAAACCCTCCTAGACTGGATAGAAGACCATCCAAACAAAAGCGAACCCGAAGCGCCCCTATGGTGCGCCCTAGACAACAACCATCTGGGAAACCGTTTAAGCTACAAAAATTTTCGTGCCATAATAAAACGTGTAGCCAAAAAAGCGGACATAAAAAGAGATATCTGGCCATACCTATACCGCCATACCAGTCTAACATCCATGGCCAAAGTGTTCACTGAATCCCGCCTTGAACAATTCGCAGGCTGGACTCATGGAAGTAAAATGACCAGCCGATACGTACACTTCTCAGCCAGAGACTTGGAAGATGCCATACTAGAACTTCACGGACTAAAAACAGCCACCAAAGACGCAGGTATAGCAAAACTAGTTGACTGCCCAAGATGCGGTAATAAAAACCCCATAGGCAAAATAAGATGCACCACATGCAGCATGATAATAGATAAAAAAACAGCCTTAAAATTAGAAGACACCGAAAGACAACAAGAAAAAACCCTTGAAAATAAAAACATGGAATTACAGACAAGACTAGAGAAACTAGAAGGCGTTATTTCGGCTCTGATATCCTCACAGAACAAGATACACTAAGTGATGTAGCAAGTTGTTTTAACTCGCCAATTTCTCTTAAA
>JAITMO010000053.1 GCA_031277345.1 Candidatus Bathycorpusculum soli | reverse complement strand
TTATTGGAATTATATTTTTGAAAGTGTTGTAGTGTCTGGTGAGTGTGATGCGTAGTGTGTTTGAGTGTGGGTGTTTGTTTTTGTGTTTTTGGTGTGGTAGGTTTGTTATGTGTGGTGTTAGGTTTTCTAAATCAGTGTTTATGTATAAAATTGTTGTTGGTTTGGTCATAAACTTTTGGTTCTTCAAAAGAAAACTACCAACTCACTTAACTTAGGACACGACCGAAAAGTCAGGTAAATAGATCAACCTTGATATTAGCAAACTCCTTTAGTTTTTGTTGCTGTGCCCAAATCGAAAATCCCTCCTGTACCTGTTCTTCCGTTGATACCCTTACATAAATTACCGTTTCCACAATAAAGGGTAAACTAATCGTTTAGATGTAACAATTGATAAATTAGTTATAGGTTCCGAAGTGCTTAAAGCGTTTGATTCGTATAAAATATTTGTTGAGGTTGTCTGAATTATGCGTCAGGTAGATATTGTTCGAGTTGATTTGTCTTTATGTTCTGTAATTAAAAAATGTGATCTTGTTGCTGAAGAGGTGCCTTTTAATATAGTTCTAAATAATGTTTATAGTTTTGTTATTTGGTGTTCACCCTCACAATTTAGAGAGCTCGCAGTAGGTTATCTTTTTGCTGAGGAAATACTCTATAGTATAGATGAAATTGAAAACATTTCAATAAGTGAAAAGGAAAACATTTGTCATATTCAATTTAAAGCAAGCATAAATCTTGTTAGTCGTATGGGTAATCGGCGGCAGAATACGCGTATAGTACCGCTTATAAAGAAGAGTACCTCATCGTATCAGCATGATAATAAAATTACTTCAATAAACTCTAATGTTACCGTAAAAGCCCAAACTATATTTGATGCTCTTAAACAGCTAAATAAACAAGCTAAAGGCTTTAGAGAGACAGGTGGTTTGCATAATAGCGGGATTTTTAAAGCAGACGGTACTATGGTTGCGTTCTCAGAAGATGTTGGTCGACACAACACAGTTGATAAAGTAATTGGTAAAGGTATGCTAACACAAATCGATTTCGCCCAATGCTTCATACTTATAACCGGACGCATACCAGGAGACATGATTTACAAAACGGCAAAAGCAGGATTACCCATAGTAGCCTCTGTAACTGCAGTTCTAAACTCTGGCATCACCTCAGCACAAAAAGCCAACACTACTTTGGCAGGATTTGTGCGTAACAACCACTTAAACATCTATACTCACCCCCAACGCATTATACTGCAGCCAGTTGTGTTAATGGAAAATAACGTAAAAATGAAAAACTGATTTTGGTGTTTTGTTTGTTTATGTGTTTTTTGTACCACAAGTCTAAATAATATTGTTGTAGTGGTTTTTTGCGGTTATTGTTGTTGGCTGTTGTGTTGTATGGTTGAAGGGTTTGTTGTGGATTTTCCAAGTGTTGTTGTTAGGGAGGGTAAGGTGGAGGTTTTGGTGCCTGATTTGGTGGCTTTTGGGGTTATGCCGTCAGATTATGCGCCGTCGAGGGCGCCTGTTTTTTTTAATCCTGTGATGGAGTTTAATCGGGATTTGTCGGTTTTGGCGTTTAGGGTTTTTCAGCGTTTGGTTAATCGTGAGATTAGTGTTTGTGAGCCTTTGACTAGTCAGGGTATTAGGGGGATTCGGTATGCTATGGAGGTTGAGGGGGTTGTACGTGTTTTGGTTAGTGATATTAATCATCATGCCTTTGAGTTGGCGCAGTATAATATTTTGCGTAATGGTGTGCAGGATAAGGTTACTCTTAGGCTTAAGGAGGCTAACGCATTGTTAAGTGGGAATGCGGCGCCTATGAAGCGTTTTGACGTTGTAGATATTGATCCTTTTGGGTCTCCTGTGTCTTTTTTGGATTCAGCGTTTAGGGCTGTTAAGAATAAGGGGCTTGTTGCGGTGACGGCTACGGATTTGGCGCCTCTTTGTGGTGTTCATGTTAAGGCGTGTGTTCGAAAGTATGGGGGTAAGCCGTTGCGTGTTGAGTATTGTCACGAGTTAGCGATTAGGCTTTTGGTGGGTTGTATGGTTCAAATGGCAGCTAAACACGATATGGGGTTAAACGTTTTGTTTAGTCATAGTAGTGATCATTATATTCGTGTGTATGTTCAAGTTAGTTATGGCTGTCAAAAAGCAGATGAGAGCTTAAAGTCTATGGGGTATGTTTTGCATTGTTTTAATTGTCTGCATAGAGAGACTACTCATAAACCGTTTAATGATTTAACTTGTCCAGATTGTTGTGCAAAAATGGATTATGCAGGACCTTTATGGCTTGGCAAAATAAATAATGCAGAATTTATTAATCAACTCTTATTGGAAAGTCAAATAATCACTTTAGGTACAGCGCGTAAAATCGATAAAATGTTAGCTATCCTTAAAGATGAGGCAGAGGCGTCGATAACTTTTTATGTTTTAGATCAAGTAGGCAAAAAACTTTGTTTACCTGCAACATCAACACAAACCGTCCTAACTGCTCTACAAGACATGGGTTATCAAGCAGTACCAACACATTTTAACACACGAGGCATAAAAACTAGTGCACCAGCTAAAGTAATGCGTGAAACGTTTAAAAAAATAGTAGAACCAAAATAATTCAAAAACAGAAAACAAAAACTCAAAATCTTAATAATAGTGTGACCATCTACATCTAAAAGGAATGTTATAAAGATGCAAACACCTAAATCACTAACACGTAAAGAAAAAATCATAATTTTACTACAGATCCTACTAGTCGTACCATTAACATGCCTATTAATTTTCAGATACGAATACAGTAATAGAGTTTTTTGGTTAATCGAAGTTGGCTTACTAATCATTATCTGGGGCACACTAATTGTAAGATTCTATCGAATACTACAAAGACGATAGCTTTCTTACAAGTTCAAATTTCTGCTCTCACATATTTTTGGGTGTTTGATGTTGGTTTGTTTTTGTTTATGTTCATATTAAACATCCCGAACTGCTTTACTTTTTAGTGATGTGATTGGGGTTTGTTATGGGTGTGTTTTGGAAAAATCTACTTAAACTATAGGGTATATAAGATGTTGTGGGCATGTGGGGTTCACCTTCGTAGCAACACAAGATGCACTCTCTAACTCCACATGCTTACAAAAAGTTGGGAAGCTTATCTCCCTCTTTTTTCTATTTATAAAAATGTATGTAAGACAGTTATATTAAAGAATTATAAATTTTTATAGCACCTCAACATAAAGGTACGGTTGTAATGTGGGCGGTGTCTTTGATATCATTACAAATATTGAAAAACTGTTTACATTGTTTATGATTTAAACTGTTGGATCATCACAGGTTAAATCAATAGGTTACAGGCAATTTGAAGGAGCAGGTTAATTGAAAAAGTTAATCTATGTTGCAATAGATGGTATGGGAGATATTCCAACTAAGCGTTTAGATAACAAAACCCCTTTAGAGGCGGCGGAAACCCCAAACATGAACGCCTTAGCTCAAAATGGCGAAGTAGGCTTAATGTATACTGTAGGAAAAGGAGTTGCTCCTGAAAGTGATGCAGCTGTAATTTCACTGTTAGGTTATGACCCATTCAAATACAGTACTGGACGTGGCGTAATTGAAGCCATAGGTGCGGGGCTTGATATGAAAGATGGCGATTTGGCAATACGGTGTAATTTTGCTACTTTAGGTAAAGATAAAGTATTGCTTGATCGTAGAGCAGGAAGAGACTTAACTGCTTTTGAGGCTGCAGAATTATCAGAGGCCATAAACCAGCAGGTTAAACTTGTATCATATCCTGTAACATTTGAATTCAAATGCACCCTTGGTCATCGAGCGGTAGCAATTATAAGAAGTAAAGATAAGCCGCTATCAGGTAAAATTTCTAATAGTGATCCCGCGTATACTATCGTAGATGGGTTAGGTGTAGCACAAGAAAAAGTAGACATGGTTCTAAAAACTGTAAAATCTCTGGAAAACACAAAAGC
>JAITMO010000038.1 GCA_031277345.1 Candidatus Bathycorpusculum soli | reverse complement strand
GGTGTAGAGTTTTGTATTTTTGAAGTGGTTATAAATGGTTCTGGTGTGTGTGGTATTGTATGTGTGTTTCGTGTGAGTGTTGATGTTGTTATTGATGTTTTTAAAAAAAGAAAATTGGAGCTGGCAAGTAAATCAACCATATCTTGAAAACCATAAAGATACCTGTGAAATTGTCATCAAACTTGTTTTGTGTTGAAGAGGTTGAAATGGATGAGATGTGGTTTTTTTGTTCATGATAAGAAGCAGTGTTGACTTTGGCATCAATAGATCATTTGTCGGGTGAGGTTTTGGTTTACACATTTGGGGCCCGTGAGCATTGTGTTTTAGAGAGTTGCTTTTGTTGCTTGTACCCTTGTATTTCTAAAGTTTATGCAGACGGCAATTATGTGTATGAAAAGATTCTTGGAGCCGATAAGGTTAAAGTTGGTAAGTGGAATACGCAAAAGATTGAACGTAAACATCTATCGTTGAGGACCTGGGTGAAACGCTTGGCAAGAAAAACTATTTGTTTTTTAAAGTCTCTTTAAATGCACAAAACAGTCGTTGGATTGTGTATCAATGTGAAAATCTTTAACCGCCCAACAACATAAACCAATGACGAACACTACCTGTGTAAAAGCTTCTTGTTGCCGACGCAAATGTATTTTTTTTACGCAAAGCAACAGGGCAATCACGTTTAAAGTTGAAAAGCAGCATATTTATTAGAACACTTATGATATTCCAAAAAGTCATTTATGCGGGTCAACAACCAACTCATTAAACATAATACGCTATGCTTTTTTGTGCTGTTTTTTTAGCTGTGAATGGTTGTGTTGTTTGTGTGTGCTTTTTATGGCATAAAATCTGCTAAAATGGGTTGAGTTAAATGTGTATGTTTTCGTTTTTTATGTTCTGTTTTTTGGGTGATATGTGTACATCTCTGTTCTTTAAAATAGAAAAATCATCTTGTACCACAATGTATTTATGTTTGGAAAAAAAGCTTAGTTCGCATCTTAAAATGTTAATTTAGGAGAAAGCTATGTCTAACGCAAACACAGTATTGATTGGCAAAAAACCAACAATGAATTATGTGCTTGCTTGCATAACGTTCTTCAATGGTGGAGCTAAAGAAGTTAATGTCAAAGCTCGAGGAAAAGCAATTAGCAGGGCTATTGATGTAGCTGAAGTCGTAAGGCGTAAATTCCTTCCGGATGTAAAAGTTAACGCAATTGCAATCGGAACTGATCAGATTCAACCACATGATGAGGAAGCGCAACTCAGTAACGTGAGTACAATCGAAATAACTCTAAAACGCTGAATACTCAAGGTACATTGATTTTGACTATTCTGCTCCTATTTACAGTAACAAGGCGATTCAAACATGAAAACCGAACTATGCAGTTTCTGCTTAAAAAGTGGCATGCTATGCCAGAAATGTTCTGCCAAAGTAAAAGCTGGAGAAATCAGTGATATAGATCTTAGAGTCGCCAAACTCTTACTCAATATGGAGGATAAGTACCCCACACTTCAAAATGTTTGTTTCTATAAAGCTATCGAAGTGGAAAAAACTCTAGCGATTCTCGTTGGACACGGTGATGTGCCACGTCTATTGGGTTATGGTGGTAAAATTATAAAAGCTATAGGCGATGAGACCGGTAAAAACGTACGCATACTTGAATATGGTGTTGATGATCGCAAATTTCTCGAAGACCTATTCGTGCCTTTTAGCATCTTAACTATAAACACTATTTGGTTACCCGATGGAACAACTGAAACTCGTGTTATCCTAAAACGTAAACGTGGTCAACAAATGCCTTTTGATTTATCTACGCTCAAAGGTATTGCTCAATACGTAAGAAAAATGTCTATCCGTGTTGAATTCGCAGATTAACGGTAAAGTAACCATGAACATGGATTTCATTGAAAACTGGGTAAGAACGCACAATATTAACAGTATTTCTCAAGACTTAGATACACAAGAAGTAACACTGTTTGGTTGGGTACAAGAAGTTCGTGATCTTGGCGGTATACGTTTCATTATAATGCAAGACAGTACTGGAACTATACAAATAACTATACCAAAAAAACGTATAGACCCTGCGGTTTTACAAAAATCTGATCTTTTACAGAAACGCTTCAGCATAGCTGTGAAAGGAACAGTTAAAAAAACAAATATGACTCCACGTGGTATTGAAATTATTCCAACACAACTTAAACTCTTAAACATTGCAACCGAACAGTTACCAATAGACATTACCGGTAAAACACCTGCAAACATCGAGGCTAGACTTGATTCAAGAACCCTTGACTTAACAACCGAAGCTACTTTGGCAGTTTTCAAAATTCAACACACTGCCGTACAGGCAATCCGCAGTTTTCTCTTCGAGAAGGGTTATCTTGAAGTTCATACTCCACGAATAATAGCCTCTGCGACTGAGGGTGGTGCAGAGCTTTTTAGTGTAAAGTATTTTGATCAAACGGCGTATCTCGCACAAAGTCCACAACTCTATAAAGAACAGTTAACTATGAGTTTGGAAAAAGTCTTTGAAATAGGGCCTTTTTTTCGAGCAGAGTCATCTCATACTCGACGTCACTTAAGTGAATTTACAAGTGTAGATATTGAGCAAGCATTTGCTAACGCAGATGATGTAATGGCGCTTTTAGAACAGGTTATTCATCATGTTTTCGTAACAGTTAAAGAAAAATGCGTTAATGAGCTGCATACGCTCAAGTACAAATTTGAAGTTCCTGATCTTCCGTTTAGACGCCTAACTTATACTCAAGTTCTTGAAAGTCTAAAAGAACGCAGTGTGGATATTCCTTGGGGTGAAGACATTTCCACAGAAGCATTTCGTGAATTGGGTAAACTGTATCCATTTTTCTACTTTATAACTGATTGGCCATCAAAAACTAAAACTTTCTACATTAAACCTAAAAGAGATAACCCTAAAGTTTGCGAAGGCTTCGATCTTATGTGGCGTTACATTGAACTTGTTTCTGGCGGAACAAGAATTGAACACAAAAATCAACTTATCAGTAGGATGCAAGAAAAAGGTTTGAATCCTGACTCTTTCAAGTATCATCTCCAAACGTTTGATTGGGGTATGCCTCCTCACGCAGGCTGGGCTATTGGACTTGAACGTCTAACTATGATTCTTTCTGGCCGAAAAAATATTCGAGAAGCAACATTGTATCCTCGAGACCAGATAAGACTAACTCCATAAATACAGAATTTGTTTTTTCGTCTCTATTACGTTTTTTACACCTGTTTTTTTGTTATAGTCACCTTCTTAAGCAAGTAATGCTGCTATAGCAGTGTAACTTTTAGTTAACTATAATCTAGCGGTGTGTATTGTAGTTGTGGTGTTTGGGTTTGTGTTTTCCGTTTTTTCCTTTTTCGCAAACGTTGGGTTTTGGATTGTTTGTGTTTGTGTTGGCGTGTTTGTTTGGCGGTGTCTGTTGCGTGTTGGTGAATGTGTGTAAGAATTTGGTTTGGTGTTTGCGTGGTAAACCGTTGTTTTGTGGTTCTTTTAGGGATGAGTTTTTTGGCAGGAAGGTGTTGACTTTTTTGTTTGGTCATCTTGTTTTGGCTGGAAGGGTGGATGGTTTGTTGTATTTGTCTTTGGAGGTTTCGGGCAGATGGTTGTTTTTGTCTAAGGGTAATAATGTGCGTGTTGGTGTTGAGGGTGGTGGTGAGGGGTTTGTGTGGGCTTGTGTTGGTGTGCCTTTGGTTGTGTTTATGTTTTTGAGTTTGGTTGTTTGTGGGTTGGGTGTGTTGAGTTTACCTCTTAATGGATTTGTATGAGTAAATAATTTATGATGCGAACTACATACGGTATTTGGTAGAGGTACAATTATGGCGCATATGAAAAAACAAGTAAAAGCTGAGGATATTGCAAGAGTTCTTATTGCAGAGCCGAATCCAAATAAGTATGGATATAGCTAATGGTGCAAGTGGGGCGGTTCAGTCTGTTGCTCCAGAGGTAAACGTCAAAAGCTGTTGAGGTAACACGTCATAATCATCACCCATAAGGAACAATCACAAACATCATCTCATGTATATATAACAAAAAAAGAAAAGTTAAGGGTTTACCTGTGTTTCTTTTTAACTACTGCTCCGATTACCAATACCGCAACTGCTACCGCTACAACCACTGCAACAACAACCACAATCCCATTGTCAGATAACGAAAATGACCCAGAGCCAGAACCGTCACTATTATTTATCGCAGAAATTCCTCCAGTTGCCATGTTACTGTATGAAATGATTTCGCCATTATTAGCCCAAATAAACGCCTTAATAGCAAATACGTTGCCAGAATATACATCATCTAAATACAAAGTGACATCCCAGTAAGGCCTAAGCACATAATCAACAAAATCAATAGGAACTACAAATAACTCAGCTAATGCAACATCCTTATTTACGTTAAAGTCCTTCACTATAGAACCATCAGGCATCTCATAAGAATAAGACCCTAAATTTGCGATTGCTATATCAACAGCCTGCTCCATTGACACATTTATTGAAGTGTCACCAATCGTGTAAAGTGCACGGTCATCAGTCATCCAAGTTACAAGACCCTCTGCATTAACCGCAATATTTAATTTTGTATAATCTGCACCATTAACTGTATATACCCAAGTCAAAAATACGTGTTCTACTCCATAACGAGAAAGAATATCTACAGTAAATTTTGTATTTCCATGAATTGTTATGGAGTTTTTTGTTAAATCTGCATTGTTTAGCATCTCTATTAGGTTGCTTGAATCAATCTGGGTGTAGGTTTGGTATTTTTCAAGAAAACCTCTCACAGCAGCGCGTTGATTAGCATACTGTGGGTTAGTGATTATTTGTGAGTCCTCGGGCGTAATAAAATAGTTCCTTACTACATTTTTTTCAACACTAAAAGCGATTATTATCTGGCTGTTTTCGTTACCATTGTTTTCTAGTGGAATTAGCACATACGTTAGGTCAGTTATTTTTCTGTTGTCGTTGGTAAGTGGTGTTCCATCTGATAGTGAGCTATGTTGAAGTTGTAGGGTATATTTTGTTAAGTCTACTGATATTACGTTTTGTATGATGTTTGTGGCTTTCTTTTCGGCAGCAGCTGTTAGTTTTGGGTCTACAAATTGTGGAATACTTGATCCTGTTGGTGGTTCAGGAATTAATTCTGGCAGTGGTGGTTCTTGAGCTGTAACTGTTTGATTTGTAACTGTAGTAGGAAAAACTATTAAAGAGGCAGCAATTAGTAGCGTTAGTAAAGACGCAAAAATTTTTGTTAATTGTTTTTCCATCTGCCTTTCCCACCATTAAATTGACACGTTATTTTCTTTATTATGTTTATTTTATCTTCTTTTTTATCCATTTGTCATCCTTCCTTTTATTATTTTTTTGTGTTCTATTATTAACCTAAATAAATGGGATTTTTCTGTTTTATTGCACCCAGACTGCATCAACATACATGTTTGAGGGGTAGCTATTGTATTCATGGAAAGCAACTATTGAAACTTTATCAATATTAGTTACATAACCACAATTAACATTTAGTACCAAGATTGGAGTGTAGAGGTTTGTATTTACAACTTGTGTTCAAACACCGTATTGGTTGCCAACATATACTTTTAAATTAGCGCCACTGGGTGAGTGTGTGTAGCATCTGACATAAAGTTGACCACTTATAGGAGCAGTTGGAAATCTTTGCAGTTATCTCTGCCTTGTTGCCGTAGCTGCCTGAATTTAAATAAGTATAACTCGCATCAGGAGCTCCTAATATGTTGTTTGGATTGTTGACGTATCCGTTTCCAGTTTGGGATGGCGTTGCTGACGTAGCATAGTAAGGTGGTGTTGGGGGTAATCCCACATTCGTATTACCGTATACGAGCAACCAACCATTTAGTCTAGATTGCGCCATTTCAGTGCCGTATATTGTGTCAGCCATTTTGTTTAGGGCATAAGTTGTTGAGAAACCTTGACCCACGTATTTATAGTGCTCAATAGCAACTTGAAAATAATTATAGTGGGGATTAATGCCCCATTCATACTGAGGAGAACCAACTATAGTCTTAGTTGGATCGACACGCACTTGGTAGTATTGTCCAGATGTAGTGTTATATAAAAAAAAGACACTTCATCCAAACGGACAGAAAAGATCAGACGTTGTAGAAGCTCGTGAAAAATGGCGTAAAAATCAAGGTGAACTGTGTAAATTCAAATTGTTTTTTCTTGATGAGTGCAGTATAAACATTGGTATGACTCCACTTTATGGTTGGGGTGAAAAGTCTGAGCGTGTAAATGATTATGTGTCTGATGTAGGGGTTTAAGTGTAAATCGCTTTTTTCGGTGTTTGGTTTGGAGGGGTTTAGGGCTTTTATGGTTTTTAAGGGTACGTTGGATGGTGAGGTTTTTGGGTATTATGTGCTGGGAGGTTTTGGCTTCTGTGTTGTATGTGGGTGATGTTTTGGTGTTGGACTAGTTTGTTGGTGCATGAGTTTGGGGTGTGTTTTTGTTGTTGCTTAGTAGGGGTGTGGTGGTTGTTTATTTGCCAAAATATTTGCTTGGTTTGGGTCTTATAGAGTTTTTGTGGTCAAAGATGAAAACGATGTTTCGCAAGTTAAAGTCTAAAGCGGAAGAGGAATTGCAAACGGTTCTTCTGAGTGCATTTAGGTGGATCTTAGAAAAAGACATTTCAAACTACTTCAAACACTGTGGATATGTCTCAATTTAAAATCAAGTTGCTATATAGAAGATACTCATTCTTATGTGACAATTGAGGTAATCAAGTAAACTATCAAGTTTAGACAAAAGATATATTTGCCAGTTAGTGAGTAAAGGGTTAGAAGGGTAAAATTAACATGCCAGTCTTAGATCCAGTTAAGAAAACAATTGCTCAAAAAAACCGGTTATACATGAAAATTTGTCGTGATTGCGGTTCACGCAACGCAGAATCAGCGCTAAAATGCCGTAAATGCAAATGCAAAAATTTGCGCTGGAAGAAACGTGAAATAGTGAAATAACTTTCTTTTTCATTCAAGGTTTTATCGTTTTCAAATCTTTATTCTATTTTCTTGGTTTATAAAAATGGTACATCTATTTTTTAGCTTGCGTTTAAAGAGTTTTTATAAGCGTTTCCATGTTAAAGACAGTGTTTACACAACCATTTTTTATTAATGGTATTGATTGTACTGCTATGTTCATGTTACTTAATAGTGGACGTAACATTTTTGCTTCTTCACCACATGCCACGCCTACAACACCTTCATATTTGGTGTTACTGAAAATTTTAGGAATACAACTGCCTCCTGGTAAAACAAAAACATCATATCCTTTTTCTTTGGCTATTTTATTTACATGATTAACTATACAGTCATTTGAACAATGTGAGCAAATATAACTTGGAATGTTGGCATCAAAAACTGCTTTACATCGGCTATCTAAATAGTTTCTTGCACAATGAGGCAACAAAAGCGCCCGTTTTTTACTTTCTAAAAACTTGTTACGATCATTCAAATTTGCTACTTGCATGTCCACTAAATCATGAAGTAAAACTATTGCATCGTTGATGTTGATACCTGTTACTTCTTCAATATTGAACTTTTTTATAATATCTACAGAGGCTTTTAAGACAGTTGTGTGTATGCCCGTTTGATGACTCACCGTTGCAAGTTCGGTGAAGAAAAATTTTGGTGCTTTAGATAAGTCGAAAGTAAACTTATAGGGCATGCTCTAAATATGAAAAAGACACGCTTAAAAAAATACCTATGGTCTCTCTTATTAATCTAAATCCTTCTGTTAACTTTTTAATAATCTTGGTGTCTATCTACTATCTATCAAAAACTTCCAATTTGTTTTAAGAACGCGCTTGATAAGTTGCACTTGATCTGTCTCTTGTTATTGTTGTGTTGCTTTTCAGCAGTGTTTCAAAAGACGTTCGTCTTTTTAATGTTGAACGAATTTTATGGTATTTTTTTGTTTTTAGATTGTAGTTATTTGAAAAATTGATTATGTGTTGTTTTGAATTTGATTTGGTTGAATTGATGCTGTTGGGTAGTTGAGTTTTTTTATTAAGCGGATATAGTTTTTTCCTATTTCTTTTTTGTCTACAGCTGTTGCTTGTGCGATTTCATCAAGAGTTTTTGGTGGTTCGCATTGTTTGCATGCTAGGTAGAGTGTGGCTGCTACTATGCTTTGTATTGAATGTCTATTTGTCAAGTGTTTTTTTGTTGTTTTTTGGTAAATAGTTGTTGCATTTTCTAAAATGTTCTTTGGCAGATTTAGCTTGTTAGATGATTCTACAATTTCAGATAGTGCAAAAGCTAAATTGTGTTCTGTTGAGTCTGTGACTCTTATACGTCTGTGCCAGTTGCGTAATTGATACATCTGAGTTTTTTGGTTGGCTAAAGTGTTTTTATTGTAATTATTTCGGTTATGCCAGTCAACAACTGTTATTGATCCTTTATCGTGAATAGTGTATGTCAAGGGTATGTTGGTTTTTATACGTTTAGTGTGAGTTTTTTTTGTCTCTTGTGTTGTTGTATTTTGTTTGGTAATAAAACCGCAGTCTAAGCAAACAGTTTCGGCGTATTCTGGATCATGCATCCCTCTTGGACTATTGCATTTAGGGCATATTGTTGTTTCTGATATTCTGTTTCTTGGCGGTAGGCTTTTTTCGGATAGTTCTATGCTGTTATCCTTATCTGTCATATCTTTTGCTCCGCGTTTTTGAGGGAAGCAAATATAATGGTTTATTCAAAAGTGAGCTGGGATTTTTTATGTTTGTTTTGATTACTGCGTAGGGTGATGATACTGGTCCAATGATGTCAAAAATTTTGCCTATTGTGGTTAAATTTTCATCAGCAACTTCGCAACCGATTTTCGGAGGGGTTTCTGTTTTTATAATGATGCTATTTGATGGTGTAATGTTTAATGCTTTGCCGATTTTTTGCATTTTTTTTCCTCAGAAAACATAAAAGTCAATGTAAGTGTACATTTAAAGTTTTCGTTAGTGTCGCAAGGCCGTCATTGTGTTTGTATTGGTGTTATATAGACATTGTTTTGAAAGTGTTTACCGTTGTATGCCCCAAGAAGCGTAACTTCCTCATCACTTAAAACCGTGTACATAAAATGCTCATTAATAATTTTGTATGTATTTTTCTCCCGATAAAAATATGTGTTTAGCGTACTCATTTTTCAAGATTTAATTTTGTGCACTATTTTTACTTGACAAATAATGATACATATACACAATACGTGCCTAGTATCCACACGAACTAAATACATACATATTTTTTTTACATCTTCAAATGATAAAAGTTCACGAAACATTAAACATCAATCTCTATACCGCCAAACATTTGTACTAATATAGTTTCACCTTCCGTTAAACCTTCGCGGTTCTCAGGAATAATCACATAACCATTACTTTTAGTCATCGTAGATATTGAACTAGAACCTTTAGCGCTAACAGGCTCAACAATCAACGCACCCATGCTAAACTTTACAAGAACCCTAACATAGGTTCGTCTACCCAAAAAACCAGAAACCTTACGAGATAACACAGCACTCAAAACAAAACGAGACTCAACCCTACTTAAGCCTAAAAGCCTACAAACAGCAGGTCGACCAAGCACTTCAAAACCAACAATAGATGCCACAGGATTTCCAGACAAAATCATAATCGGCTTATCATTTAACACCGCAACTCCCGTAGGCATAGCAGGCCTTAAAGCTAAACCATGAACAATAACACCAGGTTTACCAACACTATTAACGGCCTCAGGCACAAGATCTAAGCCACCAACACTTGTTCCACCAGTAGTAATTAAAGCATCAGAAACCATTAGAGCCTGTCGAATTTTCTCAGAAATCTCCTCAACATTATCCTTTACAATTCCAAAATCAATTGTCTCTGCACCAAGTTCATTACACATAGCAGAAAGCATAAGTTTATTAGAATCAAAAATCTGATGCGCACCAGCCATTGTACCAACTGCAACAATTTCATTTCCAGTCGCAAGAAGAGCGACCACAGGTTTTCGATAAACCTTTAACGAACTAAAGCCAAGTGCCGCCGCCAACCCAATAACATATGGATTTAAACGAGTTCCAGCTTTAGCTACAATTTGACCCTTCTTAACATCATCACCACATGGTATAACATTAACATTAGGAACCAAAGGACAAGAAATTTCCAATATATTACCATTACAAACAGTGTGTTCCAACATAACAACCGCGTCAGCACCATCAGGCAAAGGATTACCAGTCCAAATCTGCTTAGCCTGCCCAACAGCCACTTCACCAACCGATATAATCTCAAGTCGCACAGGACACAACTGAGAAGCATTCAAACAATCAATATACCTAACAGCATAACCGTCCATAGCAGAACGAGCAAAACAAGGCAAATCAACCAACGCAACAACATCTTCAGCTAAAATTCTGCCACAAACATCAACAAGAGGCAACACAACACAATCAAACTGTTTCACCGACCACGCATTTAACCAAACTTTAAGCGCCTCATCAACATTTGTTAACATCTTAAACCCTTGTAATTTTGCCATATCAACACATCCAAACAGAAGCAATACCAACATTACATTAAAAACATATCGAACCCAACAAAAAATATACTCTCAGCACACTTATTCAATACCAAAAATTTTCAGTGCATTCTACGTAAAAATAGAACATTATTTACACTTTAGATAAAGGTAGTTACGTTAGATAGTGTAGCAATTTTGAGTTTTATCGCGGTTTTTATCTCTATTTCTGGATTCTTAGTTGCAACAACCTTTTTGCTAATTATCTGCATTTATTTTTATTTATTTGTTTACAATACATAATAATTACTGCTAAAGCTATAATGGCAATACATACTGCAACAACAGTAGAACTATATTTTCTAAATCTTTATGTTGAGACGTTTGTGGTTCTTTTGAAGCATAAGTCCATGTGCCAGCCTCATCAGCAGGTGGAATAGACACTGTAATAGGCTCAGACCACTCACTAACCTCACTCACAAAAATTTGATTAAATGGAGTTGGACTATAATAATAGTAACCTGTTAGTGTTTGGACACGAAGATCTATTAAACTCACCCCACTCGTAAGCTCCATTAAATGACACGAGCTGCGATATTGGTGGCTCCCAAAAAAATGTAACTGTATAATCCGAATCCGACTGTTCACTCCATAGTGTCATAGATTCCCCGTTATCCGAATTGTGCGAACTCCAAAAAAATGTGGATGCTCTAACATAGTTTCCATCCTCATCCGTATATGGTGTAAAGGGCATGTTTTTTACAGTTACCTCTATAATCCCACGCTGCGAAAACCAACCAGACTTATAATCATAAATCACGCCAGTGTAAGGATCAGTCTTATAAATTGGTTCATTCCACAAAGGGTCATTGTGAACTATAACAGAGATAACCTCAGGAGCAGGGCTAGGCGAATCAGAATAGGTAATCGTGCCGCCTAAAGACTAAACTAAAAACACACCCAAAACAGCCACAATTAAAAATAACACCAATATAACACGTCTAACAAAACCCGTCATACACATACCCCATTAACACTTTATAATATAAAAAACATATTTGATAAGCTTTACTAAAAACACACCAACCACAACCACAAACAACAAAACCACAAACTCAAACAACACATAAACTATACTATCTATTTTGTTTTAAATATCATGTAGTTGCTGTTTTATCTATTGGTGAGAATTTTGGTTGAGCAGCGGGATTTAGTAATTTACACCGTTGGGTATTCAACGCGTTCAATTGACGAGTTTATTGAACTTTTAAAAATTCACAACATCACATTGCTTGTTGATATACGCGCGGTGCCTAGAAGTCGTCATAATCCTCAATTTAATAAGGAAACTTTACCTAACACTCTAAAAACCTGTGGCGTAAAATATTTATCTTTTCCTGACATCGGTGTATTGCAACATCCGAAAAAAAATTCAATCAACCCTGCTCTCAAAACCAGCAGTTTTCGTGGATACGCTGATTTTATGCAGACTAAAGAGTTCTTAAAAAGCCTACTAAAACTCATTGTTTTAGCCAAAGAAAACTGCATAGCACTCATGTGCTCTGAGGCTCTACCCTGGAGTTGTCATCGAAGCCTATTAAGCGATGTACTATTGGTTCGTCGTGTAAAAGTTTTACACATAATAAACAAAGACAGTGTTCTCACACATCAACTCAACGAATTAGCTTATGTAACAGGAACAAAAGTCTCTTATCCACTATTCAACCACGAAGAGACTCCACAGAGAACACTTGACGACTTTGGAACTGTATAACAACACATCAAATACATGAAGATTAATTGAACATAGTTTTTCACTATTTTGGACTAGTGAATTTATAACTAGCAATTATTGATCGTGTCCTAAGTTAAGTGAGTTGGTAGTTTTCTTTTGAAGAACCAAAAATTTATGACCAAACCAACAACAATCTTATACATAAACACTGATTTAGCTGATAGTTTGCGTTTTCATGTTAAATTGTGTCAAAGCTTATTTTCTTCATGAACCATGTTGTTGTTTATGTTTAAATTTTTATCTGGTGCACCTCGCAGACTGAAAAACATTTTTTCACATTTCAAAAAACACCAAAACCAAAC
>JAITMO010000148.1 GCA_031277345.1 Candidatus Bathycorpusculum soli | reverse complement strand
CCTTTGGTCATGAGTCCTACTTTTTCGTTGATTTTTACGGGGAGAGTTGCCATGGCTATCCAAGCGTGGTCGATTTTTAGTTCGTTTTTGATGGATTTGACGTATAAATCGAGGTTTTTTAGGTCTTCGCGAAGTTTTGTGATACCTTTTGAGGTCAGCCTATAGTCTGCGCGTTCTGATCCTGCTTCTAGGAGGCCTTCTTTGGTTAGCTTTTTGAAGTATTTAGATATGGCTTGAATTGTGATTCCTATGGTGTCGCTTACATCTTTTTGTTTTACGTGAGGTTGATTTCTCATAACTTCAAGTAGAATTTGAAATTTTGTAAATTCGCCTTTATCTCGCAGTAAAATGTCCCGTGTTTGTTTCTGCATATTTCTATTCAACCTGTAGTTAACTAATGTTAAACGAATGTTTATATGTTTACTGGCTGATTTATTCCACAAGGAGAAAAATGGCTGCATGCACATAATGGAAGGATTCCTGCCACATCCATGGTGGGAAATTTGGTGGGCAATTACAATACCCATTATGGCACTTGGCATCTATCAACTAACCAAAATGGTACGGAAAAACCCTGAAGCAAAACCCCTCCTAGCTTTAATGGGTGCCTTTATCTTTGTTGTTAGCGCACTAAAACTACCATCATTTTTTGGAAGCAGTAGTCATCCAACTGGTTCCGGTTTAGCATCGGTAATTTTTGGACCTGCTATAGCTTCTGTTCTATCCATGCTTGCACTGATTTTTCAAGCAACTCTTCTATCACATGGTGGTTTAACAACTTTAGGCGCTAACGTTTTTACCATGGGCATAGTGGGGCCAATAATTGCTTATCTAACTTGGCGAATCTGTAAAGCAACTAAAATACCAACACAGGTCGGAATATTTTTAGCAGTATCATTAAGTGACCTCTCTACTTATGTAGCAACCTCATTTCAGTTTGCATTAGCTTTCCCAACACCCGGATTCACACAAGCTTTTCTCCAGTTTTTCAGTATTTTTGCCGTAAGCCAAATTCCTTTGGCAATAGCTGAAGGTATTTTAGCAGTTTTCATCTTTGACTTTTTAATAAAATATAAAAGTCATATTCTAAAGTCTTTAAAAGTTATTCGTTCCTCCATTGCTAGTGTTGCAGAAAAAGAATTTCATCTTAAAAAGAAACATTATGCCATTTTAATTGCAATATTACTAACACTTTTCATAACTCCTTTAGTGTTTATTTCCACAGACATGGCGGGTGCAGATGACAATGCTGCTAATCTAATTCTTCAATGGGGGTACCAGCCATGGTTTGACCCTGTTTTAGAATTACCTGAAGAATTTGAAACACCCCTATTTGCTCTACAAGCACTCATAGGCATTATAATAATAAGTTATATAGTTATACGCACACGACGTAAAAAAACTAAAAACCCAACTATGCCACATAAACATAATAGATACAAATATAGCTATAGTCACGATGGTGAAGGAAACAGCAATATTTCAGGACAAATAGACAGTTACGCATACAACAATGGTTTAGCACAAACAAGTCCAATAACAAAAATCTTTTTTGCTATATCAATGTTGTTTTTAAGTGCTCTTTCTTTTTCATCAATTGTTCCTATAACAGTTTTCATAATAACTATAGTGTTAATTATTGCGGTAGCACAAATACCTATCAAATTTTACCTCAATCTCTTAACGTATCCACTATTATTTGTAACTTTAAGCTGTATATTTATCGCCTTATTCTTCGGCTCTGGTGTAGCTCTTGTTGAAATTCCATTTCCATGGTTCACTTGGACAATCTACACTAATGGCATAACAATTGCAGTAACAACATTCTTTAGAGTATTTGGTGCAGTGTCTGCAATGTTCTTCTTAGTATTAACAACATCCATGACGGACTTATTTATAACACTAAAAAAAATACACATACCAAAAATACTAATAGAATTGGGACTACTAATATACCGTTACATTTTTGTTTTCATGGAAATCACATCAAAAATGAACACTGCACAAAAGCTACGCCTGCGAAAAAACAATTGGATAAGTCGCATTCGCTCAACTGCACTACTTGCCGCTAATCTATTTATAAGAACACTAGAACAAGGTGAACGCACATTCACTGCAATGAACGCAAGAGGCTATAACGGAAACATCCACCTAATAGATGACCAACCTAAAACAAGCAAAGCCACCATCGCAGGCATTATACTTCTAGATATAATACTTACCTTAATCGCACTAAACATAATTCACATTTGGAGCTTCTAAAATGTTATTCAAAATAGAAAACCTCACACATCAATACTCAGACGGCACAATTGCATTAGACAACATCACAATCAACTTTGACAAAGCAGAACGCATCGCATTATTAGGCGCAAACGGCTCAGGAAAAACCACCCTACTAAACCACCTAAACGGCATCTTAAAACCTACACACGGCCGCATAATCTTTAACGATGTTCCCATACAATATGACCAAAAATCACTACTACAACTACGTAAACGCATAGGCTTTGTCTTCCAAGACCCAAACGACCAACTCTTCGCGCCAACAGTAAAACAAGACGTAGCCTTCGGACCATTAAACCTTGGACACACTCAAGAAGAAACAAAAAAACTAGTAACCCAAGCACTCACAACAGTAGGTATGACAGAATACGCCAACAAACCACCACATTTTTTAAGTGGCGGCCAAAAAAAACGTGTCGCACTAGCAGGCGTACTAGCAATGCAACCCGAAGTCATAATCATGGATGAACCCACCTCCAGCCTCGACCCCATAGCCACAAGCGACATTCTACACTTACTCCTACAACTAAACAAAGAAAAAGGCATAACCATAGTACTAGCAACACACGACGTAGATATAGTTCCTCTATTTGCAAACAGACTCTACATCCTAAACAAAGGAAAAATCGCCTCACAAGGAACACCAAAAGAAAATTTCTCAAACACCGAACTAATACGACAAGTAAATCTACGATCCCCTCGTATAGCCCACCTATTTGAAGTTCTAAAAAAACAAGACAACCTCCCAATACCAGATGAACTCCCATTAACCATAAGCGAAGCAAGAAAAGAAATACTGCGACTTATCAACAAAGCCGAAAAAGAAATAAAAAAAGACTAAACCGCTATCAGACTTATTTTACCCGGAGAAGTCTGAGCGAGTTAGCTATAACAATTAATGCGTTACTCTCATGGATTATTGATGCCATTAAAGGCGATATCAATCCTTGACTGGATAACACTATACCAATAATGTTTACCACTAAAGCAAAACCAATGTTCTGTTTAATTATCAACATAGTTGTCTTTCCAATCTTTAGTATTCGTGACAGTTTAGCCAAATCATCCGACACCAATACAACACCTGCTGTTTCAATGGCTACTTCTGTTCCAGACAAACCCATAGCCACTCCAACATCTGCTTGAGCAAGCGCTGGAGCATCATTAACTCCATCTCCAACCATGGCTACAGTTAACCCTTGCTTTTTAAAGTCTCTAATTTTGTCTACTTTATCAGCAGGCATTAACTCCGATATAACCTTATCAATATTACATGCAGCTGCAATTTCATCAGCAACTTTTTTGTTGTCTCCTGTTAACATTATAACATGTCTGATGCCGTTTTCTTTAACTTTAGTTATTGCACTTTTTACGTTTTCACGAGGTTGATCTGATAGCCTTATTGCGCCAAGTAATGTTTGCTGCTTTGCAACAAAAACAACTGTGCCTTTATCTTGTTTTATTAGGTATTCTTCAGCTTCAGGGGGTATTTGAACTGCATATGTCTGCATTAGCCGCATGTTACCTGTTATAATGTTTATGTCGTTACTGCTTATGCGTACTCCTAAGCCAGGGTGGTGTTCAAAATTGCCAATAGGTGTGATTTCTAAACCTTTTTTGAGGGCTTCTGCTGTTATAGCTTTTGCAAATGGGTGTTCAGAGCATTTTTCTGTTTCAGCGGCTAATTGTAAGATTTGATTTGTTGTGTATTGGCTGAAGCTTTGTATGTCTATAATTTCTAGTTTGCCTTTTGTGATTGTTCCTGTTTTATCTACAATTATAGTGTCAAGCTTTGATGTTTTTTCCAAGGTTTCTCCGTTGCGTATTAGAACTACAGCGCTCAAAGTAATAATTAAGTAGTTATATGAGGTGTAGTATGGCATAGAGGCCGAATTACCTGTGTTAACTGATACAAACACGTATAATCGCGAATTACTAAACCAAACAGAACTCCAAAACATAACAGAACAACAAATCCAACAAGAACTCCAAAAATACCTCAACAAATACAAACACTGCTTCACCCACCCCCACCAAACAAAATATTTCCAAGCCACCATACAAGGCCACCTAAGCGGACTAGACCGCAAAACAGCCAAACCAATCGCCCTACACTTCCTAAACCCAACACAAGTCCGCGGCCTCCAAGACTTCTACACCCGCCCACAGACTGGCCCCAAACCATCAAACAAAAATACCAAACCCAACTCGCCACAAAACTCACAGACAAAAACGGATTTCTAAGCATAGACGAATGCACTTTCCCAAAAAAAGGAACCAACTCTGCAGGAGTAGCAAGACAATACTGTGGCAGTCTGGGAAAAACTGAGAACTGCCAATTAGGAGTCTTTCTAAGCTACGCCTCAAAAAAAGGCTACGGACTAATCGACACACAACTATATCTGCCCAAACAATGGTTCGAAGAAGACCACGCTCAAAAACGTGTTGATTGCCACATCCCAAAAGAAACCACATTTCAAACTAAAAATGAAATAGCAACACAAATGATAAATCAATTAATCAAAGAAGATCAATTTACTGTTAGATGGGTGGGTTGTGATTCTGCTTTTGGATGTGATCATAATTTTTTAGATGGATTGCCTGATTCGGTGTATTATTTTGCGGCTGTTAAAGAAAACGAATACATCTATTTTTCACTTCCAACTATAGATGTGCCGTCAATTTCTTCGGGTAAGGGTCGTAAGGCTAAGTATCCGCGTGCTTTGGAGGATCCTATTAGTGTTGTGGTGCTTGCTTGTGATGAAACTGTGCCGTGGGTGAGGCGTGTTCTTGGATATGGGTCTAAAGGACCCATAGTGGCGGATGTTAAGTGTGTTAGGGTGTTTAATTGTCGTAGTGTTAATAATGTGTTGATGCCTTTGGAGTCTGTTTGGGCGTATATTCGCAAGTATGAGGATGGTACGTTGAAATATTTTGTTAGTAATGCTCCTGCGGATATTGCTTTGGGGGTGTTGGATGGGGTGGTTTTGATGCGTTGGTCTATTGAGCAGTGTTTTTTGGAGTGTAAGAGTTATTTGGGTATGGGTCATTATGAGACTAGGTCGTATGCGTCGTGGCATAGGTATATGTTGTTGGTTTTTGTTGCGCATTTTTTTGTGTTGGTGTTGTGGGATGTTTTTAAAAAAAGGGTGTTTTTTTGACTTTGTCTATGGCGGTGTATTTGTTGGTTGGGGTGTTGTGGGTTGTTTTTGTTTGGTTTGTTAGGGTTGGGGTGGTTTTGTATAGGTTGCGTCGGAATACGGTTGCGTATGGGTCGCATTGTAAGAGAAAGCTACGTTTTTTAAAGGCTGGATAACATATGTTTGAGCGCTGTAGTGCTAGGATGCCATTTTTTACGCCGTTCCCAATGTTTGTTACAATAGCTGTTGGTGTGACAAGGATTAGTGCACATGGACAAGCTATGATAAATACTGCCGCCATACGCAGGATGTCTTGGGTTATTACAAAAACTATTAGTCCAATTAGTAGTATGAAGGGTGTGAAATATCTTGCGTATTTGTTTGCTGTTCTTTCTATGGGTGCCTTTTTTTCTTGGGCTTCTTTTACTAGGGTTACTATTTTTTCGTATGTACTGTTTTCGTTAGTGGCTGTTGCGGTTATGTATATGGCTCCTTGTTGAACTATAGTTCCA
>JAITMO010000131.1 GCA_031277345.1 Candidatus Bathycorpusculum soli | reverse complement strand
CTGTTTCTCCTTCTACGTCTTTAACAACCATATATTTGGTTTTTAACGCTTCTTTTTGTAATTCATATATTTTTTTGCATCCACCCATAGCTATGTCTACGGCTTTTTGAAACTCGGTTGGTGTAAGCATACCATCCATTTGAAGCAAAGTAACAGCATTTAACGATGGCATATAAGCAACCGGTACATCTGCAGCACCAAGTTTGTCTTCTGTGTCATGTAAGTCAAGGACGATTGAGTCTTCAACTTTGCCAGCCGCACAAGCAACTACTAGATCACGCATTGGAACACCAGCATCAGCAATTGCTAAAGCAGCAGCTGTTATGCTTGCACATCTTGTTCCACCATCTGCTTGTAATACTTCAATAAATACGTCTACACCAGTTCTTGGGTAAAGCTCCAAAAATAATGCTGGTTCGAGCGATTCACGTATAACTTTGGAAAGTTCTACTTCTCGCCGAGATGGGGCAGGTGATTTTCGTTCTTGGACTGAGAATGGCGCCATATGATATCGACACCGTAGGACCATTCTGTCTGTGAGCGCTAAATGTTTTGGATGCATTTCTCTTGGACCAAAGGCCGCAGCTAGAATTTTGTTTTTACCATGTTCAATATATGCGGAGCCGTCAGCATTTGAGAGAACTCCCACTTGCATCTTTAGGGGCCGAAGCTCATCTGCTTTACGGCCATCTAATCTTACGCCTTTTTTGTCAATTAATTTGACAGGTTTTTCATTCATTCTTTGATTCCTCCACGTTTACTTTATTTTCTTTAAGTAATTTGGTAATACGATCAGTTAGACCACTTGTGTGTGATTCCTGTTCGATTTTTTTAATTACTGTAATGGCTAATTCTTCGTCTTCAGGAGTTTTGCCGGTGACTAAAACCACTCCATTGAGGCCAAGTATAATTTGACAGTTTGTTTCTTGTTTGATCATAGATATCATGGAACCTTTTCTGCCAATGACTCGCGGAATTTTTGTCGGTACAACATTTAATAGTTGCCCCCGCGTGATTTTTCCAAGGCCTGGTTCGCCTACTGTAAGTTGGGGATCGTGCGAACGATCGTATGAAACGATTTTTGCAACGATTAAGTCGCCTGCGTTTAGAACTGTTGATAATTCATCATTTTGGGGTTTAAATGGTCTGCTTAAGACATCTGATGCTCTTAACATTGCGTTATATGGAGACCTGATATTAATGGTCCAGCCGTTAAATCCTACTTCTGTGACTGTTCCAATAACTATGTCTCCTGCTTTAGGCACATAAAATGCTCTAAGAGCGACCATATTAACTCGTTTGTTGTCAACATCTACAAGTCCTATTCGTTGGGCGTAAATTTTGTTTTCTTCAACATATGTGTTTTCGCCTGGTAAATAGTCGCCTTCTGCAAGCAACTCCCCAGGTGTGACTACCTGTTTTTTTTCAAAGTATGTTGGCATAAAATTCCTCATTCAAATTTTTGTTGTTATTTTAAGATATTATTTTTGCTTCGCCACTGCCTTTGGTTAAATCACCAAGTTTATTTAACACTGAAGCATAAATTCCAGCAGGTATTTCAATTTCTCCATACCAAGAACCATCACCACGCCATTCTTCACGTTTAAGAACACCAAGTGTTTTAAGTGTTCCATACGCCTTTGAAGCATATAGCGATGATACTTTTATTGCAACAATTACTTGTTCAATTTTTAAGGCTAAAACTGGTCTAAGCAATTTGACTATATCTTTTGCTTGTTCCTCTACTGATTTGTATGGATCAATAGAGTAGCGGATTTGTTCCATGGCGTTTTCTATACGTGTAGGAGGGTGGGGCAAGTTTGTTTTAGGATCAACGGCTTGTCGAGATATAAAATCGATAATTTGGTTGCGTTTATCTTCAACCATTTTACGTCTTTGGTCTGTTGTTAGCTGTAGAGTTCCTTTTTTTAGAATTTCGTCTGCAATTTTCAATGGGTCAATTGTTTTAAAGGCTTTTTTCATTGCTTCTTCTGAAACTTTTGTGCCCTTATTTGCGTCTGCAAAGATGATTTCAGCAGCTAAAACTTCAGTTATTGATAAAAGTTTGCCGTTGTGATATTCTAACGCTTTTTGGGGCTTTACTAAAATCTCGAAATGTTCATCCTCTCTGGTTAAGCGTGCAACGGTGAATCTTTCACTCATCACAAAGTCACTTGCTTGAACTTAGTTCTTTAATGTATGCATCTATTTTTTCGTCAGAGAGCATTTCAAGCGTTTTAGTTGCAGCAGGTATAACCGCTAATTTGATTCTTGGTGGAAGCTGTCTTGCCTCTAAAGCTTTTACTAAACATTTTATGGCAAGTTTAGTTATACCCTCAAGACTCATATTGTCTTTATATTCTTCTTTAAGAATATTTAGAACAGTTTCTCTGCCTGCACCTAGAGCTGTTGCCTTGTAACCGCGATATGTTCCACTCGGATGTGTTCCAAAAACACGTGAACCAGTTTTGTCGACACCTGCAAATATTAGAGATACACCAAAAGGTCTTACACCAGCATGTTGCGTGTACATTTGTTGTAGATCACAAATACGTTTGGTTACAACTTCAACATCTATGGGCTCGTCATAGGTTAACTTATTGCTTTGAGAGTGAACTCTTGCTTGATCGATTAGAATTCTTGCATCAGAGCTTAGACCAACAATTGCTGCGCCTACGTGATCGTCTACACGAAAGATTTTATAAGAGAACCCTACTTCTTCAAGGGCTTCAATGCTTTCTTCAGAGCCAAGCACAACACCTTCAGCGGTTTGGATACCTAAAATGGTGGCGCCACGATTCACTAACTCCATGGCATATTCTACTTGGAAAAGTCTACCATCAGGGGAGAAAACAGTAATTGCACGATCATAAGCTCCTGGTGCTGCAAATACAGACATAACGTTACCTCAATTTACACTTCTACACTTTATAGAGACTCATATAATAACTAAACTAAAAACCTTTCCTATTAACACCATAAAGAGTAATAAACTATACAACCATTAAATTAGACCCAAACTTTTCAATATTACGTGACAGTGTGGTGGTTAGGTTTAGTTTTAGGTTGTTTTTGTTATTGGATGTGTTTTTGAGGTAGTGTTCGATATTAGTTGAGCGGTATGTTGAAATATTGTGTGGTTGTGTGGGTTGGTAGTGAGTATGTATGGCGATAGTGTCTGTGAAATGTCCGTATTGTGGAAGTACAAAAATTGTGAAATTTGGCAAGCAACCTAATGGGGCACAAAGATATGCTTGCCGTAATGAAGAATGTTCACGCTCAATATTTCAACTTGACTACAAATACCATGCTTGCGAGCCGGGTGTAAAATTTCGCGTTCTTGAAATGGCCATAAACGGCTTTAGGAGTGCGTGACATTGCACGTGTACTCCACATAAGCGCAGATGTTGTTATTGATACATCTAGAAAAAAGAAAACTGGAACCAACAAGTAAATTTGACATATCTTAAATCCCACAAAACTATTTGTGAAATTGTTGTTGAACTGATTTGTGTTGAAGAAGTCGAGATGGATGAGATGTGGTCTTATGTTCATGATAAAAAACATCAGTATTGGCTTTGGCACGCCATAGATCACCGCACCGGCGAGGTTCTTGCTTACACGTTTGGAACGCGTGAGTATTGTGTTTTAGAGGAATTACTTTTGCTGC
>JAITMO010000105.1 GCA_031277345.1 Candidatus Bathycorpusculum soli | reverse complement strand
GTTCCTGTTTAACTCTAAAAGTGAGTTTATGTTTATTTTTTGGGGGAGGTGTTTTTTTGTGGTGATTACTTTGTTGTTGGTGTTTAGATTTGTGGTTTTGTTGGTGTACACCTTGGTTTTTGGGTGGATTTTTGTTGAAATTTTTTTGGTTTTTGTATTTTGCATTTTTGTCGCCTTTTAACTTTGCCAAGCCTGTGATGCTTGGTCTTAAAAGCCTGTAACGTGTAAATATTTAAAGCGAAAAATTTTGTTCTATTTAGCGCAGCAAACTTTTTGTAACTCTTCGTGTCCCCTGCTGGATTATGCAAAATAGGTTTGATAACTATGTTTTCGTTTCTACCCACAGTACTATGTTGATTTGTGCAGAGTGTGCCTATTTTTTTGTTTGGTTGGTTTTTGTTGTTGGTTTTTAAATTTGTCTAATTTTAAGAATAGAGATGATGATGTTGGTATTGACGCTAAGATGTAGTGCACAAAAATGTAGGATATTTGCGAGGGGTGTTTTTGTTGTTGGTTTTGTTGGATGTGTGTTTGTAGGTGTTGTGGCTATTGTTTGTTTTTGGTTTTGTTGTCAAGATTTTGGTGTTATGGTTTAGTGTTTGTGATGGGTAGGTTGTGGGTTGTGTATGTCTTGTTAGTTTTGTATGGTCAAAGTGGGGGGTTGTTTAGTTTTGGTTAGTGGTGGGGAGGGAAAGGTTGGGTTTGCTTCTGAGGGCATATTTGGCGATATCGACTCAGGCGATACCAGTGCTTTGGTATCTGGTTCCAACTCCCAAATTCCCATTTGTCCTAGATGTGGTGATACGACTCGTATGGTTTGGCGTGCAGGAACCTATCAATCAGAGTTGGGGGATGTTGTTCAACGGTGGCTTTGTCGTCAGTGTGGACTACGGTTTAGCGATCCAACAAATGTTGAAGACGCTAAAGAAAGAATACGTCAAGAGTTTGTTTTTGGGGGAAAGGTATTAAAAAGCATGGAGGGTTTGTCTGATTCTTGCCAAATATGCGTAATGGAAGCGAAAAATTTGGTTGCAGAACAACAACAAAACATAGTTCTGCGAAAAGGAGCTCTTGACATAAACGCAACACTAGCTAAATATGAATGGTATCTACAAAAAGAAGGAAGACGCATAGCAACAATCAAAGGACGCACAAAATTATTAAAAATTCTTTGGCGACGTGGAGCAGACTTTAATGACCCTGAATCAGTAAAAACCATTATTTCAAAACAGACAACATGGTGCGAAGGCAGAAAAGGCAACGCAGTTGACGCATACAGCAGTTATCTATCAATGGTTAACGGCACATGGACACCACCAACATACACATCAATACCAAAACTACCCTTCGTACCTAAAGAAACCGAAATCGACCAACTCATAGCAGCATGCAGCCCAAGAGTTGCCACATTCATACAACTACTCAAAGAAACACACGCAAGACCAGGCGAAATCTGGCATTGCACAGACGACAACTTTGACTTCGAAACCAACACCATATCAATTACCCCTGAAAAAAATAGCAACCCCCGAATATTCAAAATGAGCCAAAAACTAGTCGGAATGCTACGCAACCTACCCCGACCATACGGAAAATACTATTTTGCCCTACCCGAAATGAGCCTTGACAACTTCCGAGACAACTATGACCAACAAAGAAACAGAATCGCCGAAAAACTCCACAACCCACGCCTCAAAAAAATAATGTTCAAAACACTACGAACATGGGGCGGAACAGTTGACTACCACCGAACCAAAGACATACTCTACGTCATGAAACGCCTAGGACACAAAAACATCAAAAACACCCTAATCTACGTCCAACTAGAAGAAGCACTCTTCAAAGACGAAATCGACTACACATCCAAAGTTGCCAAAACCGAATCCGAAGCATGCGTCCTAATAGAAGCAGGCTTTGACTTCGTATGCGACTTCGACGGACACAAACTATTCAGAAAAAGAAAGTGTTAAGTTATCAAAATTTATGGTTTATCGCCATTGGACAAACCCACGGCATTTTCTTTATAAGTGGTGGCGGGGGTGGGACTTGAACCCACGAAGGCCTGCGCCAGAGGATCTTAAGTCCTCCTCCATATCTTAGGTGCAATTGTATCTGGCCACCTATTTAGACCTGGCTCGGATACCCCGCCACCATCATCGATACAGATTACATGGTATTGTTTAAGGTTTTTGATTCTAAATAGCGGTATACTAAGTATAGGCAAAAAGAAGCAGGTGTAAATAAAATTAAGCACTATACAAGATTGGTCTAACATGAAGTACAGAGTATTCGAAAATAGTGCCAGTTAAATAGAATTAAACGTAGATAAGGAAAACATGATTAGTTAAAACGTTTTTTGTGGATGTATAAAAAATGTTTTTATCTAAATAGTTCATAGTTTTTAGGTAAGGTGAAATTTATATGGGTAAAGGTTCAGGTTTCGGAAAAGTGATTCTATTTGGTGAGCACTTTGTGGTTCATGGAGTGCCAGGGATAGTTTCAGCTATTGATTCGTCTACAGACGCTATTGTGTCAAAAGCTAATGAGGGTCTTATTGTTAAGGATGATCGTAAAACTGCTAAGGGTTATAGTGAGGAGAAGAGGCTTCAGCAGATTGAGTCTATTGAGCGTATGTTGAAGGCTATGGAACTTGATGTAAAGTTGCCTCTTGATATTTGGATAGGAGGTAGTCTTCCAGGTTTTAGTGGTTTAGGTGCATCTGCTGCAAGTAGTGTTGCTATTGCACGCGCTATTGATGAAGAGTTTAATCTAAATCTATCTAACGAGAGAATTAACCAAATCGCGTACGAGGCTGAAATTGCGTATGCAGGTAATCCAAGCGGTATTGATAACACTGCAGCAACGTATGGTGGGTTGATGTTGTTTAAAAAGAGTCCTGCAGGTGGGCAAGATCTTGTTGAACGTTTAAACGTTCAAGCGCCAGTTGAAATTGTAATTGGTAGCACCGGTAAAGTTGCTAATACTAAAGCTATGGTTGAAGGAGTAGCGGAGCGTAAAAAAGTCAATCCATCTAAATATGGTCCACTGTTTCGTCAAGCTGAAGAAATTGCAGTTGCAGGACGCAAAGCACTTGAAGCAGGCAATCTTGAAAAAATTGGAACGCTTATGAATGAAAATCATAGAATTCTGCAAGAAATTGGCGTTTCCAGCGTAGAGCTAGATCATCTTGTTGATGTAGCACGAAAACAAGGTGCCATAGGAGCTAAACTTACTGGCGGTGGAGGCGGAGGATGTATGGTAGCATTAACTCCGGGTAAAGAACTGCAAGAAAAAGTTGCCAACTCCTTTAAGGCAAAAAATCTTGAGGTTTTAGCTACAAAAATCGGCGTTATAACCCACTAAACAAAACGTTTTCCTTCTTTTACTATTTTTTGTTCAGACTAATGTTGTGGTAAATTGAGCTTTGTACAAAAATATGCAGGTATAAGACTCTATTCACAGATTACTAGTTAGTTAAAATTTGAGACGCTATACGACGTTGAGTAAACACCAACACTAACAACAGACATTAAACGGTCATGTCATGAAGTATTTTAATATGTGAGTGCTGATTGTTGTTAATCAGGTCAGCATTTATATGACAACCAAGATTATGAAAATAGTATGTCCATTTTGTGGCAGCGACAAAACCTCAAAAAAC
>JAITMO010000100.1 GCA_031277345.1 Candidatus Bathycorpusculum soli | reverse complement strand
CTTGTTTCTAAGGATGGTTCATCTGAAAACTCTTTTCTTTATTATATATCTACTGGAAAAGATTGTTTTCGACTTTATCCCAACAAAAAATATGCTGGTGTACCGCCTGAATTGTTTATGTTTTATCAGACGGAAATATGTAAAACACAAAAATATAGTCTTTTAATAGCTCACAAAATTGCACAACGATTGAGAAAATGTGAGTCTGATAACAAAAAATATGAAGCAATTTGTAAAGAAATTAATACGGATCTGGCTGTTAAAAGGAAAATTAAAAAAATTATAGTAGAAATGATTGAGGATGGTAGTTTAAATTATAGTGAATATGTTGCGCTTTTTGCTGATGACTCTGTGAATCGTATTGATACAAAAAGTAATGTTTGGAAATACATATCATATTTTGCTTATAACGCTGATTGGGTGTCATCTGAATCGTTAACTTATACAGCTTTGCCTTCTATGTTACAGTATGTTGCAAGGCAAATTTTCGAGCGTTGTATAGCCGAGAAAAGTGTTGCTTGGTTTAAAGAAAAAGTCTTAGACAAATTTACCATAGGAAAAATAAGTGTCCCATGGTTGCGGAGACAATTTTTAAAGTGCGCATCGAATAATGAATGTTTCAATTATAGTACTTGGAAGTCCTTATCTTCAGGTGAAAATGGGCGAGAAAATTTTGTTGAAGCACTTTATAGATTTAGACTTTTATGGACAGAATGGCTTAGAACAAACAATATATCGGATAATTTAGAAATGCCTAAACTACAGAGTCAAACGGATGCGTTAGATTTACCATTAAATGTTAAAACAGCTGTTTATACGATTGTTAACGATTATCTGTGTCAACGAGGGCGAGAGCGGTTTGAAAAAGACGTAATTGCAAAGTTAATAACTGGCGAAAAAAGCTTCTTGTGGTTTAAGCAGAAACTTGTAGCTTTAAACAAAGACTATTACGATGAACATTTTTGGGATACATTTCTGGCAGATGATGTTGGGTATTCTATTGTAAGCATCCGTTTATTTCAATTAAGCCTAGAATTGATGAATAGTTATAGACAACATGTTTTTAAACCAGATAAGTTATAATAAGATTCATGTCAACAATAAAAAAGCTTACACATGTTGCTGGAACTTTTCTTATAGAAGCTCCTGCATCATTTCTTAATGGCGCAGGTTTAGGTGATGGTGAAAACCGTAACGTAACTCTGCCAAAAACATTTCGAGATGGGAGAGACCGTGTGCCATATGTTTCTGCCCAATCTTGGAGACGATGGCTTCGAAACACGTTAATTGAAGAGACCAACTGGGAGCCCAGTGTGCTTAGATCTCTTACTGTATCTGCAAAAGGTACAACAAACAAGATTGGCGGTGAATTTAACCCAATTGATTTTCCTGAGGATGATATATTTGGGTATATGCGGGCTGCCAGTAACAAAAAACGGCAGTCTGATATAGAAGATGGTGAAAGTGAAGAAGACGAGGTAGAACATAGTGGAAGAAAAGTAAAAACACTTATAAGGGCATCGCCGTTTAGCTCGTCAATTTTGTGTTCAGTTAGAAAATCCGGTTGGCAAGGTCGTGATGAAGGTTTTGTTCATCTAAAAGAAGGCACTCCACTGCCATATACCACGGAATTCTATTGTACTCATTTAGAAGGAGTTTTTTCTTTAAATTATATGCGGCTAGGCGTATTTTGGAATATCGGTGATCGAGTCGAATTAGATGAAGCAAAGGTGGATGACTTTCTTAAGTGTGGCAAAATTGAAGTAATAAAAGAAGAAGGTAAAAGTGGTAAAATTTACGAATCTACTAATGCAGCTGATAAACGTAAAGAACGCACATCTGCACTATTGAATGCGTTAGCGCATCTTAGGGGTGGTGCAAAACAAGCTGCTTTTGGAACTGATGTATCTCCAAAAGTGCTTATCTTGGCGGGTGTAACATGTGGGAATCCAATGTTCAATAGTCTCTTCGTAGATGATGGAAATGGTCCATATTTAAAAGTTGACACGCTTAAAGAAATAGCAAAGGATTACGCTGACAGGATTGTAACACCTATATTTATAGGTATAAGAAAGGGGTATCTCAAAAATGAGTCTGATGTTCTTCAGCTCAATGGCGAAGTTTCTGGCGTTACCTTTAAGATTCTTACACCAATTGAATCAGCTAAAGAAATGGCAACGGTTCTATCTTAGTATGTCAACAATTGCGGCCCTCCACGTTAAAATGGAAGGGTTTACCGCTTTCTTTAAGCATCCATTAACCATAACTGGAACACAAATTTCCTTGCCTTGTCCACCTTACAGTACGCTTTTGGGAATGTTAAGTGCTATTACAGGAAGAATTATCCAACCCTTAGATACGCGAATTGGTTTTGAGTTTTATTGTTCTTCACGAGATGTTGAAATAGAGAAAACCGATCGGTTATCCTTAGCAAAAGATGTTCTATCGCCTCATAAAGACGGACAGGGTATTATCAAACGTTATATCTATTTTCGGCCAGAGCTTGATTTGTATGTAACTAACCTTGAGTTAGAGTCCGCTTTTCTATCTCCAGTTTCAACGCCTTCATTTGGTCGTTCTCAAGATATTGCATGGATAAAAAAGGTGGAACGAGTTAATCTATCTACGGTGTCTTCCGGAATGCTTGGGGCTACTCTGATTCCTGAGATCCAGATGAATATTCCTTCACTTATTGTTAGATGCCCTGAATGGTTTGAGAATACTGTTGAGGGTAAAACAAGGTTGGCAGGTCCTTTTGGCTTTTACC
>JAITMO010000059.1 GCA_031277345.1 Candidatus Bathycorpusculum soli | reverse complement strand
AGGACTGTCCACCAGTTAGTCCAGCCTATGTTTGTTATGCTGCCGATTTGCCAGTTGACTAGTAGGTTAAGTCGGTTGTCGGTTGTCATGAATTGTAGTGTTTGGAAGATGGCTGATAGGAATATGGTTACAGCTATGCCGGTTAGGAGCAGGTACATATCTGGGGTTTTTGTGCCTTTTTTTGAGATGTTGTATACGAAAAATATTGTTATTAGGGCTGAGAGGAAGGCGGCTGCGGGTACGATGGAGAAGCCTATGAAGCGTATGCCTGAGCCCCAGAGGAGTGCGATGCCTGCGCCTACGGATGCGCCTGCTGATACGCCTAGTACGTATGGGTCAGCCATTGGGTTTCTAAAAACGCCTTGGAATATGGTGCCTGAGGTTGAGAGTGCGATGCCGATGAGTAGTGCTGCGAGGATGCGTGGTAGTCGGATGTCTAGAATTATTGCTTGGTTGGCTAGTTGGTCACGTGAAAAAGTTGAGGTGTTGATAAAGTGGTTTATGCCAGGTATTTTGGTGCCTATGTATGTTATGATTTCTGTGTAGGATATGAAGGTATATCCAATGTTTAGTGAGATTATAATTGTGATAATTAAAACTGCGATAAGACCAATTATGATTAGTTTCCAACGTTTAGCTCGTTTACTGTAAGTGTTTTCTATAGTTTTAGCATTATTGTTACTGTTGTTTGTGTTGTTGTTCAAGTTTATCACTTAGTAGAGTGTGGGTTTAGGGGAAGAGGTCTGGGTATAGGCATTTTGCGATTGTTTGGACTAGTTCTGCGACTCTGATGCCTGGTTGGCTAAATAGGTTTTCGTCGATTATGTATATGCGGTTGTTTTTTACTGCGTTAATGGTGTTCCATCCTGAGCGGTTTTTGATTTCGTTTAGGCTTCCGTAGGAGGCTACGTCTCCCATGGCTGTTGGGAAGAGCATGACGTCAGGGTTTTTTGTGATTATTACTTCTGAATTGGTTGTGGGGTATGGTTCGTTTATGTCGTTAAATATGTTAGTTCCGCCGGCTGTGGTTATAACGTCGTTTACCCAGGTGTTTGCGCCTAGGGTCATAAAGCCTGCTGTGGAGTACCATATTTCATAGTATACTGTTGGTTTTTTTGTAATGTCTGCGTTGTTTATGGTGGAGATTACATTGTTGATTTGGGTTGATAGGTTGTTTACTAGGGTGTCAGCGTTTTTTTCGGCTCCTGTTGCTTTTCCAACTATTTTTATGGTTTGGAAGATTTCGTCAATACTGTTTGGGCCTACTACTATAACGTTTAGTCCTATGTTGCGCATGTTTGGGATTGTTATGTCATTTATGTCTGTTGTGAATATGATGTCTGGTTGTAGTGAGAGTATTGTTTCGATGTTGGGGTTAGAGTAGCCTCCGATGCTTGTCATGTTGCCGGCTACGAACCATGCGGAAAAGTCGTATGGGGAGTTATCATAGTCTGTTACGCCGACTACTTTGTCGCCTACGCCGATTTCGAAGAGTATAGGGGTAATGCTTGGGGCTATAGAGATTATTCGTTCAGGAGCTGCTGACAGTGTTGTTGGGTAGCCTTGGCTGTCAGTTATTGTTATACCGTCACGGAATTGAAAGTTTTGAGTGGAGAAGATAACAAAAAATACAGATAAGGTAATTATGGCAATTAGTATGATGGCTACTGTTATTTTGGTTTTTTCCATTTTTTGCTTCTCCATTTGAGATTATTTTGTTTTATAGTTTTTTACTATTCACACTTATTAAGCTTTAATTATCTGACTTTTTAACCGTTTTTTTCCATACATCCATAATTAACATACATATTTTATGATTAGTTGTTTTCTTCAGTTTTCATGTTTGTTGAAACCTCAAACAAATGTAAAAACGCTAAAACATCAGAAAATAAACCAACAAAAAACCTACACAACAAACCTGTATGTAACTTATAGATGCATGGTTTTTTACACTATGTAACCTCTGGAAAAACATTTCGTCCTTAAATGTGGCGTATAACCGCATTTCAAACCATATTTGAGGGATTTAAACTGTGAATCTGACACCCTGTAGTGGAGGTGCTATTGGGCAACAATTCTCAGTTCCCGCAAGTGGGATTCGAACTGTGAATCTAGTGTGTTGTAGCTTGGGTTTGGGGCGCCGTTGTGTGTTCTTTCAATTCCCGCAAGTGGGATTTAAACTGTGAATCTGTTTTCTGGTTTTTTGGGGGTGAAAGCTGTTTTTGACCTTTCAGTTCCCGCAAGTGGGATTTAAACTGTAATCCGAATATTACTACTGTTTTTTATCATAGCGGACAAATTGAACGGTGGGTAGGGAATTAATAAGATTAAAACTGAGTGTAAAAAAGACGGTATTTCTAAACCTTTTTTTAGAAACAAAGGTATTTTCTTTGTTAAATTTGTGCGTAACCAAATTTATACCGACAATAATGGCGGAATAAATGAACTGCACACAAGGATAATATGGTTATTAGGGAAATCCGTTAATAACTATATCAGAGCTTGCTATAAAAGCCACGACATACGCATGAAAAGTTTTTTGTAATCAAACTTTAAGCGATAAGCCTTGAAAATATGAGAGTTAGAGGGTTAAAATCTGTGCCAGATACCTTACAGGATCACAACCAACAACAAAACGTTTCTTAACTAAACTAGTCGCACACTTACAATTGACATCCAACACTCGAAGCATATTTAACACCAATTTACGCAAAATATTAAGATTAAACGCCGCCACCTTATCAAGCACCCTGCATGCATCCTCCCCAAACATCACATCTAAATGCCAATGCATCGCCTCCACCATCCAATGACTCCGAATAACCCTGGCAATCACTGCTACATCAAGCTTTAAACTACTAATAAAATACCGACACTGTACCACAACCACCTCACCATCCGACTTAGTCACAGTCCTACAAACCATAGCAACCGAACGCAAACCCACCCAATCAGTCTTCATAGGCAACCACCCAACATTGGTACTCTGCCAATACTCACGCACCTCCAAACAACCCCAACTCCTCTCAACAGTCTTATGATATCTACATTTAGCTAACACTTTTGGGTCATCAAAAAACAAACTTGTTTCTTCATACAATTTTCCCTGATTACCCTTAAGAGTTAACACATAATCAGCCTTTTTCTTACAAATCTTTGCAACGATATCTTTCTGTGTTCCCATAGCATCTATAGTTACAATGGCGTTTTTCAAATTTAAATGATCTAACAGTTCAGGTATGGCAGTTATTTCATTAGATTTGTCATCTACTATTTCTTCTCCTATGGAGAAGCCTTTTTCGTTTACTGCGCTAACTATGTGATTGGGTTTTTGATGGTTACCTGTGTTGCCTTTTTGGGTTTTGCCGTCTATGTGGAAGAGTTTTCGTATTTTTTCTTCTTGGTTTGTGTTTAGCATTTGGTTGAATTTTGTTTGAAATGTTTGAAGGTATTTTGGTGAGAGCATTGTGAAAGTGCGTCTGATGGTGTCGTGTGATGGAGTTTTGCGTTTTTGGGAAGTATTTTTGTAGTTGGCGTTTGTGTACTTTTGCGAATGCTGCGATTTCTACAAAGTCGTTTGCGTCAGCTGACATGGCAAAGAATGAGGTGCCTATTATTTCGTTTAGGTGGTATTTGATTTTACCTTGTTGGCGTAGGTCTGCTTGATTTATTATTATTATTAGTTCGTCTAGTAGGTTTGCCATTCTTTGCCACTTTTACAGTATTAACTGCAACATACGTGTATGTTTACTAGCTATAAAGTTATCTGTTGTCAAACACGTTTCTGGTTTTAGAAAGATTTATTAGCCGTATTTTTATCTGTTTACTCAGTAAATGATAAAAT
>JAITMO010000058.1 GCA_031277345.1 Candidatus Bathycorpusculum soli | reverse complement strand
GTAAGATGTTGACTGTTATTTGGCATTTGCTTTTCAATAATGAGTTGTTTGTGGAGGAGGGTTTTTCTAAGACTTCTGTTAGGGTGAAGTCTATGCATGATAGTGATGTTGGTAGTGGTAGTGGTAAGGTTTTGTCTTTGGATGATGTGGCGGGTGTTTTGTGTTGTGCTGTGCGGGTTGTTTCTGATGGTGGTTGATTAGTAGCGGTTGTTGTTTGGTTTGCGTTTGCAGGATTTGTTAGGTGACGGTGTTGATAGGGGTTTGTTTTTGTTGGGTTTGTGTGTTTGTTTTTGGTTTTTGCGGGTTTTTTGTTGTGTGGGTTCTGTTTTTTGTGGCTGTTTTTGGTTTGTTTTTCTGGTAAATGTTGATTTTTGGGTCGTTAACGCTTGTTAGGACAAACCGGCTTTTCCATAGAAAACATATTAAAATGAGTTTTAATAAATCTAAAGATACAATTTACAGAGGACTAATTAATGGCACGACGAGTTTTCTTTAGTTTTCATTATGATAATGATATAAATCGAGCTATGGTTGTTCGCAATAGTGATGTAATTCGAGGAACTGAGGCTACTGGCTTTGTAGATAAAGCTGATTTTGAGAAAGTTGAGCGACAAGGCAAACAAGCAGTACACGAGTGGATCGATAAACAGTTAGAGGGCACGTCTGTTACGGTTGTATTAATTGGAACTGAAACGCTCAGTAGACCTTTTGTGCAATATGAAATTTTCAAGAGTTTGAAACGCGAAAACGGTGTTATAGGCGTTCATATAAGTGGAATAAAAGACATGATTACAAAGATGCCTGAGCCAAAAGAAAACGTGCATACGATTATTGGGAATCGCAATGACGAGTCACCAATATATTTTGATGATATTGCAGATGGTATATATGATTATATAAACGATGGTGGATATCAGAATTTAGGGCAGTGGATAGAAGCTTCTGCGCGTAAACATGGGAAATGATTAGGTTTATCTTTTATACAAGTGAATAACTATATCTGACTGTCGATTGCACTTTACGTATCTTTTTGGTTTTCCATGTCCGGGGTTCGATACATGAATAAATGTTTTGTAGTTTAAAGAGGTATTTGGTATGGTCGAAGAAAAAATGCGACATCTAGAAATGATTCAAAGCATTATTACTCGTATGGCAACAAATTCCTTTATGCTTAAAGGTTGGACAATAACATTAATTGTTGGAATATTTGCCCTGGCAACAAAAGATGCTAACTCAATTTATTTTTTAATAGCTTACATCCCGATAATGCTATTTTGGGTTCTTGATAGTTACTACTTACAATTGGAGAGGAAGTACCGTAAACTCTATGAAAAAATTGGAAAGCAAGCAGATGCTGACTTAACTTTCACGCTTCAAACGCCCAGTTCTTGTAGAGCCCAGAAAACTAGCTATCTGCAAAGTTTATTATCTGTAACTGAGTGCTGTTTTTACATGTCATTTGTGGTTCTGGTGACAGTAGTCTGGGTGATATCGTGGGTTATTTTGTAGGTAGGAAATTATGGTAAAACATCGAGTGTTTTTCAGTTTTCATTATGATAAAGATAACTGGAGGACATCTCAAGTGCGAAATATAGGTAAAATAAATGGGAGTTCAGTTTTGTCTGATAACGATTGGGAAGACGTTAGAAAAAAATCCAGTACACACATCAAGAGGTGGATAAACAGGCAAATGAGCACATGTTCATGTCTTGTTGTCCTTATTGGTTCACAAACTTCCAGCAGAGAATGGGTAAAATATGAAATTGAAAAAGCATACAAACTCAAAAAAGGCATTGTTGGAATCCGTATTCATAAACTAAAAGATCAAAAAGGTAAGCAATCTCGTAGGGGCAGAAATCCTTTTTACAGTATTCTAAATGAGGACAGAAAGAGGCTATCGAATTTTATAACAGTATATGATTCTCATTTTTCATCAAGTATTAGAGTATATCAAGATATTGAAGAAAATATGGAACAGTTGATAGAGAAAGCAATTGTTGATAGAAAGAAGTATTGAAAAACAGATTGTTATTGATAAGAGCTATATCTGTATTGAAGCCTTAGCATCATTTATTTGTTGAAGCGGTATTGATTTGTTTGTTATTTCTTAGGTATTTTTATGTTGGAGAGTATTTACCTTTAGATGAATATGTCTGTGATGATCGTTACAAGTACAACAGTAGTGCCAAAAAGTATGGTAAACTACATGAACACTCTTCAGAAATAATGGATAAAACCAATAAAAAATCAAAAAATCACACTAATCATCTATACGTGAACACTCTCATATGGTGTTTTCGTTGATGAATTAGTAGTACATTTCTATATAGTGGTATGCTTTGTCAAAGACTTCTTTGTCTTTAATTTTGTATTTTATCCAAACTATACTTCGCAGTGCTTTTGTTACTTCTTGTTTTCCAGCGTGAGTATTCTGCCAGCCGTCGAAACGAACGATTTTTACAATTGAGTCTATATCAGCAACAATACGCTCAACTATAATTGGTGTAGCATTATTTTTTACACTGTTAAATAATTCTGTAAGCGCTGCTTTGCCTTTATCAATTTCTTTTTCCGGCACTGTTTCTTTTTCAGCTTCAACAGCATCCTTAGCAAGTTCAAGCAGCATTTTCAAAAACTCTATGCTTGTTATCAATCCTTGTTCATGTCTTTCGCGTAACGCCTCAAGTCGCTCACCTAATGTAACAAAACGTGGATCAGTGCTGTACTTACGGATTCTTGCAATAAGGTCAATTTCAAGCTTTTTTGTTTGCCTTTTCGCATCTTTGTTATGTTTGAAAAAATCGTCAATTAAATCAGGTTTCAGTTTAAGTATATCCATATCATCGCGGATTGCTACAACTGTGATATTTTGATGTACAAGCTCCATTGTTTTTGTACCCAACGCAGCCCAGATTAAACCACCACGATTATCCACGGGCTTAACTGACTCATACACTTTTGTTAACCACAAATAATCAAATTTATACGGTAACAGAAACAGATCTGGAGCCAGAGCTTCCCAAGCACGATTTAAAACCTGATAATCCGCACCAAAAGCATCTCTTTCATTGTTAGTGGGTAATGCGTCTTGTGCAACCATTAATCCCTCCCAACCTTCAACCGTGCGGTCAACGCCATTAAAATATGACAGACACTTAGACATAAGACCCGGCAGTTTAGTTTTTACCTCCGTTATGTTAGTAATTACCCGCTGCACAGTTTTTTCATCAAAATCAAGTGCTCTTGCTACATTATCAAATATACCAATATAATCAACAATTAACCCATGAGTTTTCAGATCACCATAAAAGCGGTTAGTGCGACAAATAGCTTGTAGCAATGTATGATCTTTCATAGGTTTATCAAGGTACATAGCCTGCAATACAGGGGCATCAAAGCCTGTGAGCAGTTTTGAGGTAACAATTACAAGTTTAAGGTCACTGTTTTTCTCGCGGAAGTAATCAAGTAATTTCGCCTCGACATCGCGGTCACGACGAAAGTCTTTGTATTTACCCTCTTTATCATTGTTGGTATCCATTACAATTGTTGTTGCTTCTTCACCAAGCAGTGTATCTAATTCTTTTTTGTAAAGTAGGCAGCATTCGCGGTCATAGCAAACTACTTGTCCTTTGAAGCCATTGGGCTCAATTTTTGTTTTATAATGATTTGCAATGTGTTTACAGACTTTATGAATACGTTCAGGTGATTTCATTATGGCTTCTATTTTTATGCGTTTTGATAGCTCACTTTTTTCATCTTTAGTAAGGCCTTGGGTCATTTCGTCAAATTCTGCATCAATTAACTCTTGATTAACGTGTAAATCAACGGGTACAGTTTCAAAATGAAGCGGAAGTGTAGCTTTGTCGCGTATTGAATCTGAGAAAGTATATCGACTCATATAGCCCGATCTATCTTCTACTGCGCCGAATGTAAAAAAAGTGTTTTTATCGGTACGATTAATAGGTGTGCCTGTTAGGCCAAAGAAAAATGCGTTTGGTAGGGCTTGGCGCATTTTTTCTCCTAAATTGCCCTCTTGTGTACGATGAGCTTCGTCCACCATAACTATAATGTTATCCCGTGCATTAAGTTCGCTGTCAACTTCGCCGAATTTGAAAACGGTTGTTATTAGAATTTTACGCATATCGCCTTTAAAGAATGTCACTAATTCTTCTTTGCTTGAGGCGCTCTGTAAATTTGGAATATCGGACGCATTAAATGTAGCGGTTATTTGTGTTTCAAGATCGATACGGTCATCAACTATAACGACTGTGGGATTTTTTAGTTCAGGGGTCATTCGAAGTTTTTGTGCTGCAAATACCATGAGTAGTGATTTTCCGCTTCCTTGAAAGTGCCAGATTAAGCCTTTTTTAGGATACCCTGCTTTTACGCGTTCTACAATAAGATTTGCGCCTTCAAATTGTTGATATCGACAGATAATTTTGTATTTGCGATATCTTTTGTCTGTAGCAAATAAAGTGAAAAATTGGAATATGTCCATAACGGTTTCTGGTTTGAACATGTCAGCAATGCTTCGTTGTATGTCTGCAAGGGTGCCTTCAGATTTATTGTGTGTGGTGTGCCATGGTCCCCAAATGTTAATGGGCATTTTTATAGTGCCATATCGATAACATTTGCCTTCAGTGGCAAAGTTGAACACGTTTGTCACAAACATTTCAGGTATGCTCTTTTCATAACTGGATATGTCGCCTGCAGCGTCAAGCCAAGTTATGGCATTGCGTGTAGGCGTTTTCATTTCGCCTATAGCAACTGGGAACCCATTGATAAGTAGTACGACATCAAGTCGTCTACCGCCTTCTTCTTTAGGAAACACCCATTGATTAGTTACCGTGTAGCGGTTTAAGTTGAGGTTTTCTTTTGTTCCTGTTCCGAAGAAACGAATGGGGATCATGCGTCCGTCTTTTCCAAATGGAAAAGAATTTTCTTCAAAAATCAATTTTTTAAAGCGTTCATTTTGTGCAACAATGTCATGAGGTTGAACAGACAAAATAAGAGTTCGTAATTTATAAATAACTATATCAGCACGTGAAGGGTCTTCAGCGATTTCAGGGTTAAGTCGAATAAGTGCATCACGAACAAACGATTCTACCATAACGTCTGAATGTTGACGTGGCAAACTTTCGGCTTCAATATATTCCCACCCGTTTGCAACTATGGTTTCTACAACGAGTTTTTCAAGAGCATCTTCACCAAACATATGTCTGTCCTTCTAGTTACACTTTACTGTATTCATTTTCTGATATATTTTGTTGCTAATTTCAAGGTTTCTCTCAATATAAATTTTGATTTGTCGGTAGCTTGAACGAAGTCTGCAAAACGATTTTGAAGCGCAAGAGAGGGTAAAAATAGTTTGAATCGTAATAACTTTTCTTTCACAATGTCTACTTGATTTGTTGATCCAGCCACACACTC
>JAITMO010000116.1 GCA_031277345.1 Candidatus Bathycorpusculum soli | reverse complement strand
GGTTGTTGTTTTGTGTTTTGTTGAAGTGAGGAGTGTTTTTGTTATAGTTTTTGTTAAAAAGTTAAGCGCGTATAGTTAGTTTTGTGTGCCTATAACATATGTCGTTTTTCATCATTTTTTTGTGGGTCAAGTTAAGCCTTTACCGCATGATTTACAGGAATATCTCACATTGCCTTTCTTGGTCTTTCCGCGCTTGTATTGACCTTCTGTACTGCCACATCTTTTGTGGCAACTTTCTGTATTCATATTAATCACCAAACACAGCCCATCATAAATTACGGTGTTTGTGTTTTACATTTGTGTTACGTTGTGCGCCACTTGGGCACTCCCACTTCGACATATTTATGGGGAAAAACAAACATGACTTTAATCTCTAAAGGTTTAGAGTAAATCTACTTTGTAATTATTTTTTGTTTTCATAGTTGAGCATTCCACAGATTAGTTATGTATGCAACTCCACGTCAAACATCTGAAAAATAGTTATACAATTTTTGGAATAAATAATTTTTACTTTCAACTGAATAAACAGTTAAAATGTCACTAATAACTCTTTTTAAAACCACAAATACTGTAAATAATAGATACTTTATAACTAGTAAATACGTGCATACACTGTAGCCAAACCGCAAAGGGTAGAAAAAATGAAAAACATACTAGATGATCTTAGTAATCAACTAAGTAGACCTATGCCAATAAGGAAAAATAAATATCGTCTAAACGAAATGGTAGGCGTTACGTTCTTTGCCATGTTAGCAGGTAAGCGTTTTTATAGAAATTGTCGTTTTATAGAAGTATACCAAGTCCAACTATAACAAAATTCTAAAAATGCAAAAAAAGTGTTATGTTTAGTGTCCAATGAAAGTTGGGTGCGCATTTTCTTCGTCTATGTGGTGCATTACATGTATTGCTAGACCTGTGGCGGCACCTGCGGAAAGTCCAATTAGTAGATTATTTAGCGGTGTGTAGTTGCTTAATAGACCTAAAACGACTAATATATCAAAACCAATTGCGACAGCGAGATAGCCAACGCACCACATTTTAACACTCATTCCTCTGGGTTTGTTTATCCCGATACCGCCAAGGATGCCTAACATTATAAGAAAACCAATTAGAGCATAGATTAAGTCAAAACTTAGTTCCAAATATTTCACCGTATTGTTTTGATATGTTTGTGTGGGGGTTTATTAGTTTATCGAATTTGTGCATGTTTGTTTGTGAATATTATATTTTTGGTTGTTAATGTGCTGCTACCTTATATACTATTAATTTTCTTTTTTAGATTACTCTTGGTGGATTGTATGACCAATTATGATGAGCGGCATTGCCATAAGTGGGCGTTGTTGTTGACTGAAAGAAAGCGTAAATTACAACAAGCTCAACTGGCGATAGTTTCGGGTGATTTTGATACAGCTAAACGGCTATCTGCTGAAATATTTTATGGCACTATGGGCAAGCAAGCTGACCCTGGTATGGCAGGATCTTTGCTTTATCACATGGCAATGGTTACAAAAATGGAATCTGAGTCCAAAATTTTGCTTAGGGAGTTAAATGTTGACCAACCTGATGTAAAAGTTGAGCTTGATAGATTTTATAGTCTTTTTGAAGAGGATGTTGTTGCCTTGCTGGCTGATGTTATTGATTTCAAATTAAGTGACTCTTCTGTTGTTGTGGAGCGGCTAAATTCAGAGCAAAAAGTTATTGTTTTTTCAGAGTTAACTAAAAAATATAAAACTCTGGAGAATAAATTGTTGAGTCGTGATTGTGATGTTTATGCTGTTTTTGAGGCGTTATTTTTTGAATGGGCAACTTTGGTTACTAGGATGCGACTTGTTCAGGAGTATGAGACGATTAAGGGGCTGTTGGTTCTTGATGCACTTGTGAAATCTTTTGGTTTAGTAAAAATTCAAAATGTAATAGATATTGTGAAAGATGTTTTTGGTCAGGAGACTGTTAATATTGCTTTGGATGTAACTTTAAAGGTTGGTATGCGTAGAGAAAAGTTACAGTCTGTTATGTTAAGTGACCATTATATCAATAGTATTATGTCTCTCGAGACGCTTGATGGCCAGATGGATTTTTTGAATTGTCCAATTCATGGCAGTCATCAGTTTATAATAAAGACCCTTGGTGTTAGTGGTGAAGTGGCATCTTTATTTTGTAAGAGTTTTTGTTTTGCACACGCTAAAGCTATGCTTGAGACGGTTATGCCTTTTCCTTTGACTCTTTGGCAACCAAAAATTATGGCCTCAGATAACGTGTGTTCTTTTTATTTAAAGCTGTGTTACTCTCCTATAGCTCATCAAGGAGAACGTTTTGTTCCTTTGGTTTTATCTTGGAATGTAACACGTGAATGTAATTTGAAGTGTAGTCATTGCTACATTAATGCCGCTGATAGAAAATTAGATAATGAGCTGACTACTGAGGAAGGAAAACGTTTGATTGATCAGATTTGTGAAGTTAGCACTCCTCTTTTAGTTTTAAGTGGTGGGGAGCCTCTTTTACGGCCTGATATTTATGAACTCATTAAATATGGTTCAAGCAAGGGTTTAAAGATGGGGTTAGGTAGTAATGGCAGTTTAATTGAAGATACAGTTGCAAAAAAACTCAAAAATGCCGGTATAACTACTGTTTCTATTAGTTTAGACTCCCATATTGCTACCCAACATGATGATTTTCGTGGCGTTACGGGTAGTTGGGAAAAGGCTGTAAATGCAATTAAGGTATTACGTGCCAATAATATTCTGGTTCAGGTTAATACCACTTTAACACATGATAACTATACCCAAATTGACGATATTATGAGCTTCTCTAGAAGTATTGGTGTAGAAAATTTTCACCTCTTTTTCCTTGTTCCTACAGGCCGAGGTGTAAAATTAGATGATATCTCTCCTCAAAAATATGAGGATATGATAACAAATACTTTTGCTAAAGTACCCAAACATGGTCTTAACGTGCGCCCCTCATGTGCTCCACAGTTTATGCGTATAGCCCAAGGGATGGATTTAGATATGCGACAATGGATACGCGGTTGTATTGCTGGTATGCATTATTGTCGCATTTATCCTACTGGCGATGTGACCCCTTGTCCGTATTTACCTGTAACTGTTGGTAATGTTCGTGAGAAAAGTTTCAAAGAAATTTGGCAGACTTCTATATTGTTTAAGGAATTGCGTGATCCTAACACTTTAACTGGTAAATGTGGTAAGTGTGAATACAAATTTTTATGTGGTGGCTGTAGGGCAAGAGCATATGGGCTTTCAGCTGATTTTATAGATTACTGTGGCGATTTACATGTGCCAACTGAAGCGAAAAATGACTATTTAAAAGAAGACCCCTGGTGTGTTTACCAACCAGATAATCCTAAAAAAACAAACCTTCTGCGAGGGCATATGCACAATATCCAAAAACGTTAGAATGAACATTTAGGCAAATTGTTTGTTTTAGCGCTTTACCCTTAATTTTTTTGTTTATCTTAAAGTGCGTATTTGTACTGCGGTAAAATCAAAAAATGAAAAATAGGCTGGAAAGAGGAGGAATATTGTTTCTGTTTTTTAACGACTTCTTAGAGTTTACTCTTTTTTATCCTCAATCTCAGTTGCGATTTCTTCTATTGGTTTTGGAGGTGGCGTTGTTGCCATTGTCCATCCAATCCATGCACCGATAAACATTATTGCAATGAGCGCTATAAAGACTGGAATTGTAACGACCCATACCTTAAATTGATATTCAGTTATTCTAAAAAAATAACCCGTTATGTTCTCAAAGTTTCTCATAAACCATTCAGTCATGAATGTGATGACAGTATAGAATACGGCAACGAGGACACAAACAACTAAGATTACTCCACCTATAGCTTGATCTTTACTTACCATTTTAATGATTCACCAATTATAGTCATGTATTATTTTAATCCATTTAAAGCTTATCATATTTTGAAAGATTGTGTTATTTATGTTGTACCCATTTCCCATGTGGATAGATATTTTTTCTGTTCTTCTGTCAATTCGTCGATTGTTATATTCATGCTTTTTAGTTTTAGTTTAGCTACTTTTTCATCTAGTTCATTTGGCACACTGTAAACTTTTGTTTCTAGTTTGTTATTTTTAGCAATGTACTCTGCACTTAACGCTTGGTTAGCAAATGACATATCCATGACTTCTGGCGGATGACCTTCGGCGGCTGCTAGATTAACTAGCCTACCTTCCGCAAGGAGATAAAGCTTTTTATGGTCTTTTAGAGTGTACTCTTCCATATTTGTTCTCATAATACGTTTAGCAGTAGAAAGAGCTTCTAACTCAGATATGTTGATTTCTACGTTAAAATGACCACTGTTGCAGACTATCGCGCCATTTTTCATTTTTTGCATATGCTCTTTACGAATGACGTTTATATCACCTGTGGCTGTGACAAATATGTCTCCAACTGGCGCTGCTTCAATCATGGGCATGACGCGGTATCCGTCCATCACTGCTTCTAAAGCACGTGTTGGTTGGACCTCTGTTACTATGACATTTGCCCCTAAACCTTTTGCACGCATAGCAATACCTCTACTACACCATCCGTAACCTCCAACAACAAAATTTTTGCCTGCTATCAAAACTGATGTCGCACGAAGTATACCATCAATTGTGCTTTGACCTGTTCCATATCTGTTATCAAAGAGATATTTTGTGTATGCATCATTGACTGCTATAATTGGATATTTAAGACTGCCATCTTGTTCCATGGCTTTTAGACGGATTACTCCTGTTGAGGTTTCTTCGGTTCCACCTTTGATGTCTTTAATTTGGTCTTGACGTTTACTGTGGAGCATGCCTACTACGTCTGACCCGTCATCCATAGTTATGGTTGGTTTAAAATCTAGAACTTTTTCGATGCATTTATAGTAGTCTTCGGTATTTTGGTCTTTCCAAGCAAAAACATGAACTCCACTATCTGCTAACGCTGCTGCTACATCGTCTTGTGTTGAGAGTGGGTTAGACCCGCATAAGGCAACATTGGCACCTCCTGCGATAAGCGTTTTAATCAGAACAGCTGTTTCTTTTGTAACGTGTAAACATGCTGCTAACGTTTGTTCTTGGAGTGGTTTTTCTTTTTCAAATCTTTCTTTTATTACGTTGAGAACTGGCATATGTTTTGATGCCCATTCAATTTGTAAATGCCCTTGTGTGGCTAGGGTCTTGTCTTTTATTTGGAACTTTTCCATCTTATTACACCTTTGTTTATGGGTGATATAGTTTAAGTATTTAGTTTTATCCCTTATAATGGTGTATACACGGTATTTTTGTTGTTTTTTTGTAAGGTTTAAATTTGTATTCTTATTGTTGATTATTGTCTGTGATTGTTATGAGTACTGTTAGTGGTTTGAACGTTTCTCAGGATGCTGTTCTTGAGTATATACGTTCTATTTATGGCGAAAGAGTCCAGCTTCAGCGGATTTGGCGTTTAGGTGAAATGTCTGAGGTTAGTGATGATTTAAAGGGATTTGGTTATGGGTATCCCTATGTTATCGAGTTTATTAATGAAGGTAAAGTTTGTCGCGTGGTGCTTGAGACGATGCGACCGGGCGAGAGCTTTGGTCATGATCATTTTTCGGATCGCGCTCAGGTTTTAATTTGGCAGAATTCTACTTTTAGTAAGTTACCTAAACATGTGCATTCTATTGATGCTGGTTGTTTTGATGCCACGGGGCGATTGGTATCTGTTGGTGGGTGTAAAGAATATTTTATTTTAACGGAGTTTATTGAAGGTGGTCTTTATCATTTGGATCTTGATCGTTTGAAGGTTACTGGTGAGTTGGGTGCGGTTGATCTGAATCGATGTGTTGCTCTATCCGATTATTTGGTTGATATACATAAAATACGTCATAATTCTTTTGGGTTGTATGTTAGACGTATTCGTGATTTGGTGGGTCATGGTGAATGTATTATGGGGTTGCTTGATAGTTTTCCCAAAAATTTCGATTATGTTGACCCGTCTTATTTTGTGAATTTTGAGAAAGCCTGTGTTGAGTGGCGTTGGAAGTTAAAGACGCGCGGGCATAGGCTGTGTCAGGTACATGGTGATTTTCATCCTTGGAATATTCTTTTCCGTGATGGTATAGACTTTACTGTGCTTGATCGTAGTCGCGGGGAGTGGGGTGAGGCTGCTGATGATGTTGCTGCTTTAACTATCAATTACTTGTTTTATTCCCTTCAGAAATATGGTAAGCTAAGCGACATTTTCGATAAATTGTTTGACCTTTTTTGGGAAAATTATTTACAAAAAACTCAGGATTCTGAAGTGCTTGATGTGGTGCAACCATTTTATGCTTGGAGAAGTCTTGTTGTTGCTTCTCCTGTGTGGTATCCTAATTTAAGTACTGATGTTCGTGTTAAACTGCTACGATTTGCACAAAATATGTTGCAGTGCGATCATTTTGATATAAAGAATGTAAATTCTTACTTCTAACGTCTTTTATACTACTTTTTTATTCAACAACAAAAAACTAAACAATAGGTAAACTTAAACAAGACTGTGTCTTTTACTTTCCTGTGGAAAATACTCATGTCTTTATCTGATAATGGTTGGTGTGTTTGGATAACTGGTCTTCCGGGAAGTGGCAAGTCAATAGTTTCTCGAGCACTAATAGATCTTTTAAATCAAAAAAGCGTTTCTGTTCAATTACTATCATCCGATGAGTTACGTAAAATTCTCACTCCAAAACCAACTTATAGTCTTGAAGAGCGTGATGTTGTTTATGCTACTTTGCTTTATTTTGCAAAGTTGCTTACACAAAATGGCATAAATGTTTTAATTGACGCTACTGGAAATTTTAGGCGTTATCGTGACGATGCGCGCTCACAAATACCTTGTTTTATAGAAATCTATCTCGACTGTCCATTAGACGTATGCATTCAACGTGAAGTTGAACGCAAAGAAACCTATAATGCACCTGCACAAATCTACCAAAAAGCAATGCAAAACAAATCATCCACGGTTCCTGGTGTTGGTCAACCCTATGAAGTACCTTTAAACCCTGAGGTAGTAGTGAAAAATTTTATACTTACCCCACAAGAGGCTGCCCAACAAATATACAAAACAATAGCAACCAAAAAATAAAATTATTTTTTGATGTAGTCAAGCACTGTTTTTGCTTGTTTAACAGATATTTTTCCGTTTTTCTGCAATGAAGTTACTACATCAGAAACTTTGACCAAAGAATGTACGATGTAACCCATTTTTTCTAATTTTTCTTTACCGCCCTGTTCACGATTAACAATAACTAGTATATGTTTAACCTCTGCTCCTAAATCCTGAAGTGGCTTTATTCCTTCGACCTTTGACAAACCTTCACTAACTACATCATCAACAAACAAAATTTTATCATCATTTGTTACACTTGCACCTGCAATTCTGCCTGTTACACCATAAGCTTTTTCTTCTTTACGTACAATAGCACATGGCAAGTTAACTTTACCTGCAATACTTGGTACAATTAAAGCACCTTTCAACTCGATCGAAGCAAGCTTGGTTAGCGAATCAGTCTCAATAATTTTACAGACCTTTTGAGTTGCTGCCTCAACAACAACACCAAAAGTCTCAGGTTTTGACAATAGACGTGCCATATCAATATAATACGGACTAAACGCCCCTGATTTTATCTTAAAAGAACCAAACTTTATACACCCTGACTCATAAAGCGCGTTTGCAACATTATCTAACGTGGGCTCCATAACATTACCTAATAACAACAAAATAACAATACCATTTAACTCTTTACTAAGAATCTAATATAGAAAAAACTCACGTCAAGCGCATGAACGGTGTCTTTTGTAGAATTTGAAACTTTTTGACGGTTTTCTGCTCTAAACATTTGATTTTTCCATAAAAAATAACTACTTTAAAATCCCCAACCAAGCTTTGTTTATAAACATTATTTCAAATTTAATTTCGTGTGTTTGACGTGAGAAAAAACTCAAAAATCTGATTTTACGCACATTCAATATTTTTGTAAACGATACCTTATTATTAAACACTTTTTATACTGAAAGTAATTTACGTTAGTTAATTGACTTCACTTACGGTTACATCAATTTTAATTTTTAACGGTAACCTTTATAACTCTATTTTATATTTGCTACAGGCGCGAAGCGGAAGTACAATGGGACATCGAAAAGTTCATGCTCCAAGACATGGTTCACTAGCCTATTTACCTAGGAAACGGGCCAAAAACCCTGAAGCTAGAATTCGCTATTGGCCAGAAATAAATTCAGATTCACCTAAACTTTTAGGATTTGCAGCTTACAAAGCTGGTATGACATACATTTTCACAATTGAGGATAAAAAAAAGTCACCTCATTTTGGCAAAGAAGTCATGAAAGCAGTATCCGTGTTAGAAACCCCTCCATTAATTATATGTGGTTTTAAAACATACACAAAAACGCCATACGGGCTGCAAAATACTGGCGAGGTTTGGATGAGAAATCCTCCGGCAATCCTTAATAGGGCACTAATTTTGCCAGAAAACTTTGATACAGAAGCAATGTTAGCAAAAGTACAGAAAAATATTGATCAAACGGTAGTAATTCGTGTAGTAACAGCTACACAACCTTCACAAACAAGCATTGCCACGAAAAAACCCGATATATCTGAAATACAACTTGGCGGTGGTAATATTAAACAACAATTTGAATACGCGCAACAACTCTTAGGTAAAACAATAACCTTAGATGAAGTGTTCAAAGAGGGTCAATACATTGATGTTGCCGGTATAACAGTAGGTAAAGGCTACCAAGGTCCAGTAAAACGTTGGGGTGTAACAAAACTTCAACATAAAGGTCGTAAAACTAAGCGTGGAATTGCCACTTTAGGTCCATGGAATCCCCACCATCTTATGTACTCCGTTGCAAGAGCTGGACAAATGGGTTATCACCAACGATTAGAATACAACAAGCGTATCATGAAAATTGGTAAAGATGGAAAAGAAGCCACAGTCAAAGGGGGCTTCATCCGCTACGGCGAAATTAAAGGGCCATATATATTAATCGACGGTAGTGTTCCAGGACCAGAAAAACGCCAATTACGACTACGTGTTCCAGCACGTCCACCAACAGAAGCATCCGAAACACCCCCACAAGTAACATATCTCTCAATAGAATCCACCCAAGGAAAATAAGTGAAACACAATGACAGAAAGAACAGCAGAAATCTTTGATCTACAAGGTAAAGCAACTGGAAAGATCACTCTTCCAATAGTATTTTCCACACCCTTACGCCCAGACGTAATTAAACGCGCCGTATTAGCTATACAATCAAATAGGCTTCAACCACAAGGTCGAGATCCGATGGCTGGAAAACGTACAACCGCCGAATCACGTGGAACAGGTATGGGCATAGCAAGAATCCCACGTATAAAAGGTGGTAGCGGACGTGCCGCTTTCGCACCAAGTACCGTTGGCGGAAGACAACCACATCCCCCAACAGCAGAAAAAAAAATCGTAAAAAATATTCCTAAAAAAGAGGCAAAACTCGCATTAACATCCGCAATTGCCGCCACAGCTCAAAAAGAGCTTGTTGCAAAACGTGGACATGCAATTGAAAAAATTGTACAAATCCCCATGATTATTGATGATGCACTTGAAAATTTGACTCGTGCAAAAGATGTTGAAGATGTATTTACAAGATTAGGTATTGATAGCGATATCGCACGAGTACGTGATAGTCGTGCTATACGCGCTGGAAAAGGTAAACTTCGAGGCCGTAAAATGAAGCAGGCAGTCGGTCCACTTATTGTAGTGTGCGACAGTGTAAACATTGTTGCAGCAGCAAACAACATTCCAGGTGTCCAAGTAACAACAGTTCTAAACTTGAACACAGAAATGTTAGCCCCTGGAACACATCCTGGAAGATTAACCGTCTGGACCAATGGCGCTATTGAACACTTAAACACCCTTTACGGAGAAAATGCATAATGGATAATAACGAAATAATATCTTATCCACTAATGACTGAATCAGCAAGTGTCATGGTAGAACGAGACAATAAACTACTCTTCATCGTTAACTTAAAAGCTGGGAAAGCTGACATAAAAAAAGCTGTTGAAGAACTTTATGGTGTCAAAGTCCGTAAAGTTAATTTACAAATCACCAATCAAGGTGTAAAAAAAGCCTACGTAAAGCTCACTGAAGAATTCAAAGCATCTGACGTAGCAATCAAATTAGGAATACTCTAAACATTATAGAAGGCATGACTTATGGGAAAACGAATTCGTGTACAGCGACGTGGTCGCGGTGGACAAAACTTCCGCGCCTCAACTCACAAACGTGTTGCCCCCGCAAAATATCCATTTGTAAAATCACCAAAAGAAGTTTATGACTTTGCAATAACTGGCACCATTAATGATTTAGTTCATGATCCAGGACGTGGCTCACCACTTTCACAAATTACACTTGAAAATGGTCTAAGTTACTATAGCATTGTTCCAGAAGGAGTATTTGTCGGACAGCAAATAACACTTGGTGGAAACGCCAACGTTGAAATCGGCAACATAATGCCACTTGGCAAAATTACTGAAGGTACTCTAGTATGCGACCTTGAACTCCGTCCAGGTGACGGCGGAAAAATGGTTCGTTCATCAGGTGCCTACGCAACTGTAGTTGGTCACACCCCACAAGGTACCCTGATTCGTTTACCATCAGGTCGCACAAGATATATTGACAACTTCTGCATGGCTACTATCGGTGTAGTTGCCGCTTCTGGAAGAATGGAAAAACCTTTCCTCAAAGCAGGTGAAAAATTCCATCTAATGAAAGCCAAAGGTCACAAATACCCGAGAACCAGCGGTCGTAAAATGGTTCCAGCTGTTCACCCCTACGGTAGTAGCAAAAAGAGTGCACGCAGAACAACAACAACTTCACATGGAGCACCTCCAGGGCAAAAAGTTGGTTTAATAGCTGCAAGAGGGCCAGGTCAGAAAAAAAAGCGTGCAATAAGATAATACGATAAAAAATAAAGGATAGATGAAAAAATGCCTGTAAAAGAATTTAGCTACCGCGGACATAACCTCCAAAGTATCGAAGCTATGTCTATGGATGAATTCATTACCTTGCTTCCGTCAAGACAGAGAAGGAGCCTACAACGTGGACTAACTCCTGAACAACGTATATTATTAGAAAAACTGCGTGTTGCAAAAGAACAACAAAAACAAGGTAAAGAAACAAACCTTAAAACACACGTACGTGACCTAATAGTTCTCCCCGAAATGATAGGTGTAAAAGTCGCAGTGCACAACGGTAAAGAATTTGTTGCAATCGACATTAAACCAGAAATGGTTGGCCACTATCTTGGTGAGTTCGCTATAACTAACAAACCAGTTAGACACGGAACTCCAGGTATCGGTGCATCACGTTCATCAATGTATGTGCCACTAAAATAAGTAAATCCATCCCCATTTCTTCTCTTATTTTTCATTTTTTATAACAATAACGCATTATATTACTACATCACATTAACTGCTGAACACATAAAACACATGAAAGGTAAAATAAGGGTTTGTTTATAAAGTGAAGTGTTGTTGTATTGATTTGTTTGTCCATTTTTAGGTTTTTTTATTTGTTTAGCATATATAACTGGCAAAAAGTATTAAAATTTTTAGTTAACATGTTACAAATAACAGTTCATGCGTTTGACGTGACTGTTGAGAATTTTTCTCTATTAAGACTTACTTTTAATTAAAAAAATGTTAAATGGGTTTTAAAGACTGTAATCTCTGCCTTGTGGTTTTATGTTCGGTTGTTTTGCACCTGGTTCAGGAACTTGTGGTAACGGAATAGGCGGTGGAATGTTTAATGTTCGTGAAATTAATACGGACTCGATAAAAACCACATTTGATATTGATTGGATAATTATTTGCGCAGGCGGTTTTTTCTGTTCGTAATCTTTGAGAACTTGATCAATTTCACTTTTTTCGCCATTTACATATGCATTGCCTTTAATACTTAGTTGCGCGATGGACGGGCTATATGTTATTGAGAGAATATATGGGACTTCAAGTGTATCCTCTTGTTTTTTCTCCATACCTATAACATTGATGTTAGTGTTAATTTGAATCGGTGGAATTGGTTTGCGTATATCCCCGTAACGCTCCGCTGAAATGCTTGATATAGCTACATTTACTCTAAGCATGAAAATCAAAAAAGAAATAATGTGTTGAAAGATTTAAAACTGTTTATTAAAAAACTGTTTTTTAGTTATTTTTGTTTATAGCGTGTAAAACCACAGTGGCCACATGTATGTCTAGAATCATGGTCTGCCATAAAGTATCCTGGACCACAGCGTTCACAAGTTGGGCGAGTGCGAGAAATCGTTTCACCTTCAACTTTATACATGGTACTAACACCACTCGCTGTTTTCTTTTTCACTACTTTATCTTTTGATTTATTTTCTGTTTTTCCGGCTTCTGGTTTTGGCATTATACTTGCGCCTCTTCTTTAGGTTTCTCTGGGTTATTCCTTTTCTTAATATATTCTGGCTCTACAACTTGAGCTTGTTCAACACTCTGATAAACATTAGCGCAACCATTAGTAATGTTTGTGCCTGTTAAAGTTTCCATACATTTAATGTAGACAACATTCTCTTTAACCTGCACTGCGTTAGCAACCGCTCTTTTAGCATCAAGCCTATTTGGCGTCTTTTCTTTTGGACCCTGTGTAATTGCGAAACCTACTTCTTTACGTTTGAGAAGCGGATTTTCTTTAGTAGATACAATCTTAATTTCCATGGATATTCACTGACCCAAGTCCTACACTCTTACAATATTCCTCTTATTTAGCTTTTCGAACGTTTTTCCATTGCTTTTAGGAATTCAGCAGCCTCTATTCGTTTTTCCGTCGAAACTGTAACACAAACTATGCCTTCATATGGTTGTCCATACACTACAACTGATTTTTCTGGTGCATACAACACCGTAACAAGCACTAACAAATCTTCTTCCCCCTCTACAAATATGTAAATAGGTTCTCTACTTTTCATTGCCTTCTTTACAGCATTAATTGCTTCTATAGTTATTGTTCCCTGCGGATTTTTTACCTCAAACGTTCTTAACACACGAGCAATAGGTTCAACATTTTTACGCATACATTGATTATCAAAAATAGCCAAATCTGCCGGTATACCATAAGTCTGTAAATTTCTTGTAATGACGTCTCCTACTGAAATAATCTTCGGCGGATTCTGCGCTTTAATCTCACGCATCTTTGCCATGGTCTGATCAAACGAGCCTTTAATTAAAACACCAAACGGTTCTTTGAACCTGACTCTAAGTTCAGGTGTAATAACGTAGAGAATTGACATAAATAATACCTATAACAAAAAACGATTAAAAAAGTTGTTACGCAACGTTTTATTTATCTGCTTAACGAACTTTTAAAGCATAACGACCTTGATCTTTTGCGCTCATGGCCTTTGCAATAGCTGAATTCTCAACATCAAACAATACCGCAAGACCACCATGGTCCTCACTTAAACTGCTACTTTTGCACTTTGGACAAGTATTTTCTTTAGTTAAGAAATGACAATTTGTACAGGCTTTTTCACTCATTATGCTACCTTCTCTTCTTTTTTATTGCCGTCTTCTGCTGGATTCTCTTTGCCTTGACCCATTTGAAGCCACTCTAATTTACCAAGAAATGGCTGTCTTGCAGTTACACCAATTTTACCTGAACTACCTGCTCTACCAAGGGAAACTGCTGTTATACGCACACGAACTTGGTCTGTTGCGGTAAGTTTACGTTTTGTCTCTTTGCCTAACAGAACCCCTTGTTTTTCATCATATGAAATAAAATCATCCATAAGTTGTGAGACATGTAATAACGCATCTATTGGGCCAATTCTGACAAACGCTCCAAAATCGGCAATTTCAACAACATCTCCCTCAACTATTTCCTGAATTATCGGATAGAATGCCAATACTGAAAATGTTACTTTATGAAATGTAGCACCATCACCTGGAATAATTTTGCCTGTTGGACTTACTTGTATGCCTGTTACAGCTATAACATACCCTAATTCCTCATCCACAATTCCCTCATACTTTTGTTTTACTTGCTCCCGACCCACTTTCTCAAGTGGATTCCCAAAGGTCTCAGGTGGAATACGAATAGTGTCTTGAAGAGTGATTAACTTGAACATATTATGATATCAATCCGTCAATCTCTAGACGAGATTTTTGTCTCACATAAATCACTGGCAGACTTATATCTCTTAGCCTCTTTCTTAATTGTCTATCATTGGTAAAAACCGGAGAGTTCCACTCTTTTGCCACCTTAACTATCACATCATCTGTTGTAGCTCTATTTGGAACTTTGACTGGAACCATTTTACACTTCTCAACTAATCTAAGTGCAAAATTCGCTTGTCGTCGCAACTTAACCGACTCTTTATTCGCAAGCAACTCAAGCTCTACCTTAACAGGCGAAATAACAATACATAACACATTTCGATTCAATAAACGTTGTAGCTCCTCAAAAATATCTATTTTCAGCTCTAAAGGTGTAAACAATGCATTTGAATCCAAAATAATTTTTAAAGGCTGAACCATGTTACTTGACATTTAAACGTTCACTCTTAATATTCTATCTTCCTGTGTTCTTAATTATAACGCTACTTTAAATACTTCTTAATTCACCCTTCTTTACAGTGGTCTTCATAAATGATTAACGAAAAATCCTGTGGTGCTATTGTTCATCTAAAAAAGGCTTCTGAAATCTTTTATTTACTGCTTCATTATGAAGCTGGCCACTGGGATTTCGTAAAAGGTAACATTGAACTAAATGAAACAGAAAAAGAAACTACTATACGTGAATTAAGGGAAGAAACAGGAATAATAGATGCACACTTTATAGATGGTTTTAGAGAGCAAATAGAATACTACTATCGAAGACAAGGTCAAACAGTACACAAACAAGTAGTCTTTTATCTCATGGAAACAAACACTGAAATTGTCACGATATCTTTTGAGCATATAGACTCAATTTGGCTTAATTACACCCGCGCTTTGGAGCAGCTATCATTCAAAAATGAAAAAGATTTGTTAAAAAAGGCAAATGAATATTTAAACAAAAAATAATGTGGCTATTTTATTAAGCCGTAACCAATTAAGCGCCAGCGTGAAGTAATTTTTCTGCTTATGGCAACTCGTGAACCTGGTAATGCGCAGATAGGTCTTGTTAATTTAACTTTTATTATGTTTTGTTTTATCCATATTACTTTGCCAACATTTACTGCTGCGCCAACATGGAGCAATAATTGCTCATCAGGGTTAATTTTTTCAACTTTTAACTGTTCTTTAGTTCCAACAACTCTTTCAAGAGTATAGGTCTCTAAAGTGAGCTCAGTTAGTGTTGGTGGTAGCATGCCTGTTTTTCCTGCAATACTGCCTGTTAGCCCGTCTGCTTTAGAATATGATGGATCGAGAAGCGTGCCAACGCCAATAAGACCACCGCAGGTTGCTTCTTTAACATTTTTTTCACCTGCATGTAAACTTGTAATTTCGCTGATTAGTGGATTGTAAATTGTTTTGCCTTCTCGGTCGACTGGTATACCTGGTCGAATTTCGATTTCTTCTCCTGCCTTAAATTTGCCTTGTGCAATTGTTCCGCCTATAATTCCTCCATTGAATTCGTCGATGGTTGTGCCTGGTTTGTTTGTGTCAAATGAGCGGACAATGAACATTAAAGGTTGTAATTCTGGATCGCGTTTTGGTGTTGGAATAATTTGTTGTATTGCCTCAAGAAGGACATCGACGTTGATGTTTCTCTGAGCTGATAATGGAATAACTGGCGCGTTTTCTGCTACAGTTCCTTTCACAAAGGCTTTAATCTCTTCATAGCTTTTTCTTGCTCGAACTTCATCTACTATGTCGATTTTATTTTGAACAATAATCATGTTTTTTATGCCACTAACTTCTGCTGCTGCTAAATGTTCTCGTGTTTGTGGTTGTGGGCAGGGTTCATCAGCTGCAATTACTAGAATTGCACCATCCATAATAGCAGCACCTGAAAGCATAGTTGCCATTAGAGCTTCATGACCTGGAGAGTCAACAAAACTTATACTCCGTACGAATCCTGTTTTACTGTTACAGTTTTCACAAACTGTTTTTATTGTGTATTTTTTTGGGGATGAACATTTTGGACATTTGTAGATTGGCATGTTAGCATAACCTAATTTTATAGTAATGCCTCTTTTCAATTCTTCACTGTGACGTGATGCCCATGTACCTGTTAAGGATTGAACAAGGGTTGTTTTCCCATGGTCTACATGACCGATTGTGCCAATGTTTACTTCTGGCTGTCTTAGTGTTGTTGCAGTTTTTCTTTTTTGTGACTTATCCGCCATTTACAAACGCCTTTAAACTCTGAGTTGACTTATTGTTAATGCTTAAATTTAACCTTTGTTCATACAAAATATTTAGACTGTAGTAACTATTTTCCTAACTGATATGTTATGCGTTATGTCTTCCAGTAATAGTAGTTGAAAAGGAAAATTGAATCTTTGAATTGTTAAAATGGAAAAAATGTTTGTTTAAACTGTAGATTCAACTTTAGCTTTTGTAGGCTTACCTGTTTGTTCAATAACTTTTAGGTTGATTTGAGCAATTTCATCCGTGATAGTGTTTCCACGAACAGTTTTCCGTCTTCTTTCTCCATCTCTTTTTGGGTTGAATCCTGCGCCCTCACTTAAAACTACTTGTCGTCTGATTCCACCGTGTACATCGCCTCTCATGGGTACACCATCGGTATCAGAACCGCCTAAAATTTGAAGCTTGGTTGCTGGCATGTCTACAATAATGCCATCAATGATTTCGCCTAATTTTTTCCCAATAAATGGAGCTGCACGTGCTTCTTCGACTTCTACTACTTTGCTTTTCCCGTCTGTTGGATCAGATATGATTACCTTGAATTTTGCCATTTGAAGATTAACTCTCCAGCGCAGTTAAAATCAAATAACTCTCTATTAAGCGTTTATATTTAAATCATAACTTGGATGCTAAGAAAACGTTTTCGATACGAAGAGTTTTCGCGTATTGAAAAATACTTTAATTTAGATTATTGATCTCTTATGAAATACTGCTCTTATTTACACTGCACTTGATATAATTGCTTGATTTTTGGTATTTTCCATACGCCCATAGAGCTCGCATACATGAATTGTGACAAAACTTTTTTCACATCATCATCCTAACGGGTGTTCCAGTTGTTAAAACAAGTTATTCATTATTTTTGTACGTCTGCAACAGTTCAGACAATTGTGAAAAAACACTCTTAAAAACTTGTATGTGGGTTATGGATGTATGGTATTTTTTAAAAAGTACATAACTTCAGCGTATAATTTGTCTGAAACTTTGTTTTTGTTTTCATTGCCATCAATTCGTTTAAGTTCATCAGTTGCGACGTATTTTTGATATATTTGTCGGACGCATTGCTGAGTTTGCAGGTTTTCCATTACAGACTTTTTTCGGTTAAGCCGATCTAAAACTACTTCAGGTGCAACATCAATAAAGAGTGATAAATCGGGTTTTTGTGCGTTAGTGTTTATGGTTTCTATCCAATGTATGTTCATGCTTGTGCTGCCTTGGTAAGCAAGTGAGGAGTAAATGTAGCGATCGACGATCACGATTTTGCCTTCTTTTAATGCCGGACTGATGGTATTTTGTATGTGTTCGATTCGGTCGGCTGCGAAAAGTAGGGCTTCAGTTATTGTAGACATGCGTTTTTGGTCGTAGAGACATTTACGTATGAACTTTCCTATTTTTCCTTGGCTTGGCTCTGCGGTATATATTGCGTTGTAACCTGCTTTGCAGAGTTTTTTTGTTAATAGTTTAGCTTGCGTTGTTTTTCCGCTTCCGTCTAAACCTTCAATACAAATAAATACGCCTTTCATAGTTTACGCCTTGCAGTTTGTGTTAAGCAATATATGGATCTTCATAAATATAGGTATAAGGTAAGGTTATGCCGAAGGCTTATTGGGGAGAAATTAAAGATCCTGTACATGGTTATGTGTATATTACACAGGCAGAGAAGGATATAATTGATACGTATCCGATGCAACGACTTCGCAGGGTAAGGCAACTTGCAGGATCTGAATTTGTGTATCCTGGGGCTAATCACACCCGTTTTGAGCATTGTTTGGGGGTAATGTTTTTGGCGGGTAATGCGTTAGATAATCCCCGTATTTCTCAAAAAGTCACTGAAGAAGAAGCAGATATGACGCGTATTAGTGCGTTGTTGCATGATTGTGGGCATGGTCCTTTTTCACATGTTTTTGAGTATTTATTGCTTAAAAATTTGCAAAAGACGCATGAAGATATAACTTCGTGGATTATTGAGAAAAGTGAAGTTGCGGATGAACTTTCCAAAATAGGTTATACTCCTGTGGAGGTGGGTAAGCTTGCGGTTGGGAAATTTTGCAGAGAAGGAAAAGCGTTTCTTGACCAGATAATTAGTAGTGCTGTCGATGTTGATAAAATGGATTTTATTTTGAGGGATACTTATCATACGGGTGCTGAGTATGGTTTTATAGATGTGTATCGGCTGATTCATGCACTGGACATTTTGGGGGAAAATTTAGCTGTTGAACTTGGCGCGCTTTCAGCTTTGGAGGCATTTATGATTGCACGTATTGAGTCGTTTAAGAGTATTTATTTTCATCGTATGGGGCGGGCAGCACAAATTATGTTGGCATTAGCCATGGATAAGGCTAATAGCGAGTTAGGGTTAACTTCATTTAAGACACCTGAAGAGTATTTTCAGCTTGATGATTATACTGTCTGGTCTGCATTAAAAAAATGTAAAGCATCACAGGGCATTATTGAGAATTTGGAACATCGTAAAATGTTAAAATGTGTCTATGAAAGGACATTTTATGAGAAGAATGATCTATCGTCTAATTTGTTTGGCAGAGAAACTTGTCGTGCACAAATTAGAAGCGAGATTGCAAAGGAAGCAGGTTTAGATGTTGAAAAAGTGATTATTGATGTGCCAACTGTGCCATCCGTTCCATATCATCAAGCGGTTATGCTGGATTCTTCAGAAATTTCTGTGTTTGCTCGAAGTAATAAAGGAGGTGGCAGAGACTTGCAGAAGCTCAGTGATAGTTCAAAAATTTTTGAAACACTAAAGGGATTTATGAATATTATTCGAGTCTATACAGATGAGAAACAGAATCGTGAAACAGTTGAGAAGGCTACAGTTAAAATTTTAGGCAATATGTCCTATGAAACAAAAAGTTCTTTTTAGCTTTCTTGTATGTTTTTCTTATATACTAGTCATGCTTAAGATGAATTAGCAAGATATTTCGTGTGGAGGAAACAAAAATGGTGCAACACAATACAAAACCAGAAGACAACAAGATAATTCACGTTCAGATAAAAAAGAAGCCTGAGCCGTCAGCTGCCCTCTACAGTGAAGAAGATATCCGCAGGATTGTAGATGAATTTATTACTTCATGGATAAGAGGCGATACAATAATTCGTTTTCCCACAGCTAGCGAATTAGGAAAACAAAACCCAATTACAATAGCATTTCCTAAAAACCCCTCCGTTAATGCTGAACTAAAAATAAAAGAGCATTATATTGACCTGATTCTTATTTGTGCAGGCGTAAAAGCTGCATCTATTGAAGAACAACAAAAAGCTATTGACGAAATCTTCAAAATGATGCTCATGTTCCGCACCTCAAATCGCATAGAAACCAAAAACGTTTCAAAAGACCTTGACAAACGCATTACTGAAATAGAAAAAATACAACAAAACCAAATAAAATTAGTTGAGCAGATAACAGCGTTCCTTTTCAAACCCAAAAAAACCAAACAACAAAAAACCAAGAATTGAAAGCTTAATTTCAGAGGGGCAAAGTTTATTCAGGTGAAGTTATATTCTGCTTGATGCTCCAACATTAAATGCTCCGGTAGTATAGTCCGGTCAAGTATTCCGGCCTTTCGAGCCGAAGACCCGGGTCCGAATCCCGGCCGGAGCACCAAAAACTTCTGCCTGTTCACTGTTTAGAGCTTGATTTAGGCTTTGTTTAGTGTTACAGTTTTCTGTAATGCCGTTACAGTTTTCCGTAACGTTCAGTCCAGCGCCCTGCAACAACAATAGCGCCTTACGCATCTGCATAGTTTTGGTATTGAGACGGTGACGTAACACACGCCCGGCAGCGAAGAATCTAACTAATTATTGAAAAAATGGGCAAGCCGCTCGAATTATACGCGAAAAAATTACTATATAAAAGAATTGGTAGACAACTCAACAGAAGCCTGACAAAAATTTTCAAAAAAGTTGCCGAAAAGTTAACAGGTGAACACGAAAAGTCTAACTATCAAACGTAAGTGGTCTAAGGGTAAAGGAAGAAACGAAAAACACAAGCAGAAATGAGTTCAAACGCATGAACAAAGCAGCTAAACGGTTTGTATAGAAAAAGTGTGGAATCAGAGACGACCAATCACAGATATACTCCAAAATATAGACATATTGTGATAAACAGGGCAAGCAATAAAACAACAGATCTAAATTGCAAGGTATCAACCTGAATTACCAGGTGCGATGTAAGTCTTTATAGATGATATAAACCCCAACCGCGACCCAACCAAGAATATCATACACTCAATCTTTTCAGAAATTTAAATATAAGAAAAAAATACACGTTTTTTCGTATAAGCAAAAAGGGGAAATAAGTTTGGAGAGCAACATTAAGCACTTGTACAAAAGGCTTTTAGAGAAAACTAAAGACATCATGGTTTTGGGGACGGCTCAAGGTTTGATCCACTGGGATATGGAAACAGTGATGCCACCAAATGCGGTGGAACAGCGGAGTCTACAATTGGAATTACTCAGACGAATTGGTCATCAACTGTGTACAAATCCAGAAACTGGAATGCTCTTGCAACAAATTCAGTCACATCAGAAATATTCTGAATTTTCAGAAGTTGAGAAACGCAACGTTTACCTGATTAATAAGAGCTATTTAGAACAGACCAGTCTTCCAGAAAAACTTGTCACGGAAATAACTAAACAAGAAACAATCACAGTGAATGTTTGGTGATGTCATAGAGCATTTTAGTTGGTGTGTTGTGTGGTTATTTGTGAGTGTTAACTCTTATGGCCACAAAAACTCTGATAAAATGCCCATTGTGGTAGCGAAAGTGTCAAAAAATGGGCACAGTAAAGTAGGTAAACAAGTCTACAACTGTAACAATAAAGTGTGCACACGGAAAAGCTTTATAGAAACATACACC
>JAITMO010000102.1 GCA_031277345.1 Candidatus Bathycorpusculum soli | reverse complement strand
GGTGTATGTTTCTATAAAGCTTTTCCGTGTGCACACTTTATTGTTACAGTTGTAGACTTGTTTACCTACTTTACTGTGCCCATTTTTTGACACTTTCGCTACCACAATGGGCATTTTATTAGGATTTTTGATGTCATAAACATTAACCCGTACAATAATAATTATGCACAACCCAAACTAAAATACTTCATGACATCACCGATTTTTAAATAGTAAAGTGTGTAGTTACTTTGAAAGATGAAGACTTTAAAAACACCGTTAAGGCTATTATGGCGGATTTGTGGTTTTGTTTTTGTTTTCCATAATGTTGGCAAGTGTGACTATGAGGATTTCGATTCGTTGTCGTGTTCTGCCAAATTCAAGTACTGCGGTAACTGTTGTTATGGGTGTTTCGCCGGCAATTAGCATGCGGGTAGTTTTGTCGTTGATGGGGTCTAGAACGATTTTTATGTTTGAGGGGTAAGACATGAAGGCGCCGTTAGTTTGTATCATTAGGTAATATCTTGTTTTGTCTGATTCTTGAATAGTCCATTCTAGATGTGTTATTGCTTTGGGTATGCTTTCCCAGAGTTGTTCTATTGGATAGTCAACTTCGACCGTTTCAGTTTCTTCACGTGTATACGCCATTGTTCGTCACAAGGTTATCTAAATGCTGATACTTAACTTTTAATCACGTGCTTAACGTTTTTTCGCATACTTGTTTAGTATATGTAAAAGCAGAGTTAATTGCAACTATATTTTAGATTAAAAAAAAGTTTTAGGCGTGGTTGTTTGTTAGGGGTTATTATGGTTGTTTTTGTTAGTGGGTTCAGATATGCATTTTATTGCTTTGGTGGGGCAGGATGTAATGCAGGGGGTTTGGTTTTGTTTAGGGTTGCATTGTGCACAGAGGTATTTTATGTTATTGCAGTGTTCAGGTTTAATTGCGACTACAGGTTTATCGTCTAAATCGATAAATATTGATGCTATTTGTAGCAGGTTTTTTGGGCATTGCTTAATACAGTTACGACATCCATTGCATTTATCAGAGTTAATAACAACATAGAATGCGCCTGAGCCGTCAGTGTAACCGTAATAGGTAATCAAAAATGTTCCTTCTACTGATTTTATTTTTTAGGTATTTTTTGTTTTATCGTATAGTGTTTTCGCATAGAGTCCTGCTCCTAATGCACCAGCAATTGTAGGATCTATTCCGTCCTTGCGCCAATTAGGCATTGGTAAACATTTTACACCTAAAACAGTTTCAACTCGACTTACTATACCCACATTTTTTGATTGCCCACCGGTAATTACAAGGGCAGGTTCTAAACCGACGCGTTTAATTAAATTACTCATACGCACAGCCATTGCTTTAGTGTATGCAGCGAGCACTTTTTCTTTAGACCAACCTTTACGCAGTAGACCTACGGCTTCAGTTTTAGCAAAAGCCACACAAGTACAACTAACAGGAGGCGGCTCTTCTGAAACATTTAAACTCATCTCACCTATATCTTCAATAGAAATTTTAAGCAAATCAGCAAAAACCTCCATACCTCTACCAGTACCTGCAGCACATTTATCATTCATAAGAAAAGATGTAACTCTACCAGTATCATCACAACGAATAGCTTTAATGTCTTGACCACCTACATCAAGCACTGTATGCACTTGTGGCCCCCAAATATAATTAGCACCCTTAGCATGACAAGCAATTTCTGTAAGAGCCTTATTTGCAAAAGACACATTTACCCGACCATAACCAGTACCAACTACATACTTAAGATCAGACTGCTTAAGACCGGTACCCCTAAACGCCCAATCAAGAGCCTTAATAGCACTCTCAGGACTATTAGAACCCGTACGAATTACACCCCAAGAATAAACCTCTCCATTAACAAGAATAACTGCCTTAGAACCAACAGAACCAACATCTATACCTGCAGTAATCACATCACTACTAGACCATAACTTATCAGACAAAACCCTATGATACTCTTGCCAACGCCAAAAACCACCATCAACACAACCACCGCTACTATTGCCACTATTATTTTGTTGTTCACTCAAACCTTATTCACCTTACACTTAGTTAAACCGATTAACGCCGCACCCAACGCTCCGGCAAACTCTGGAAACTCAGCAATCAACACATCAACACCCAATTTACGCTTCAAAGAAGACACAAACCCAACATCTTTAGCAACACCACCAACCAACACTACATCAGAATTTACACCTATACGATGAACCATAGAAGACACACGATCCGCCATAGCATCATAAACCGCACGTGCAATTTCACACTTAGGCTCCTGCTTATGAATTAACGAAACCACATCAGACTCTCCAAAAATAACACACGCAGCATTAATTGAACTAGCACGTTCTGCCTCAAGAGATAAAACACCCATATCCTCCATTTTTACCTCTAAAGCACGCGCCATAGCCTCAACAAAAGCACCCGCACCAGCGGCACATCGCTCATTAACAACAAAATCAACCATAACACCACGATCATCGCATTTTACAGCCCTTGCCTCCTCTGCACCAACATCAATAATTGTGCGAGCTTTGGAAAAAAAATACGTTCCAGCTTTTGCTATAGCGCTCATCATACTAACAGTAGACGCATTATAAGGAGATGCTTCCATACTTGAGCCTGTAGCAGTAAAAATAGTAACGTCAGCTTGAGTAATGTTTGCAAGTTTTAAAGCTTCTTCGATAGCATCTTGAAGGGCTTGCACATGATCAAAACCAGAAAATGTTTTGGCCCTTGATAAAACCTTGCCGTTATTTAACACTATGACTTTGACACTTTGAGCGCCTACATCAAATCCAACAGCTATCATCACAATCACTATATTATATCTATTTGAGCGTTAAGCATTTCAATAAATGCTTCAACACGGGTTTTTAGTTGCCCTGCATCTTCTCGCGTATAGTCGGTATCAAGATAATAAACTGGAATATTTGCCTTGTCTAGAGCACGTTTAACTCTTGTGTACTCCATTTCATACAACATACAACCTTTAGTTATATAGTAGATAACACCTTGCACATGATTGTCTTTAGCTTTAGTTAGTAACCAGTTTATGCGATCTTTATTACCACCATCTTTACTAGTAAAACAAGGACAAGTACATGCTAAGAGGTAACGCTCACCTATAGCATTTAGCATATCATCCATAGTCCATTCATCAATTCCTACAGGATCATAGAGTATACGTTCGCTAGAGCATAACTCGTCAGCAACTAAAATACCCGGCGGATTTCCTTCTTCTACAAGACGTGGCAGTTTCCAATTATCAGGCCAAAACATGGGTGTACCGGTAACCATTATGCGAGGCGTGTCAGGTGGGCAAATCCATTCTTTGTTTTGCACTCGACGCTCTAACTCATCACAAAGAGCATCCGTTTTTTCTATCCAACGATCTATATCATCCCACATGTAAGTTTGGTTGACAAGCATTGCATCTCTGCCAGAAATCACTGCATTACCTTTACGCAGACTTTGCAAACGCCGAAATGCACGAGACGCTTTCTGAGTTTTTAATATTATAGGCTTAAGAGTCTTTGCAGTAATTTTGTTGCCAGTTAGTTTTTCAAGGTTAGCTTTTATTTGTTTTATTTCTTCACTCCAAAACTTTAGAGCCTGCGCAGAGTCTTTAATACGAGGATTAGAAAGCCCCCAAACTTCTTTATAGTCACCTAGAATTTCACCAAGTTTAGTCATACCATCGCATGTTAATACATTAATTAAAACATCGCTTTGTTCAATAAAAGGAGAGAGCTCAATCATTTTAGCACCTATTGTTGAACGAACAATAGAACAAACTTCAACAGGTACTACACGGTCACCAAGTTTTGATGTATCATACCAACCAGAATTTATTCTAACAGGAATTGCACCAGCAGCTAAAATTAACTCTATAGGCGCAAAAATACAGTTGTAACCTACAATTTTTTTACCTTCTGCTTTAGCTTGTCCAAGTTCTTTTGCACGTTTACCAAAAAGATTGGCAATTTCATCAAAATACTCCATTTCTTTTGGACGATTTGGATAAGCTTTTTTCAGACGCTCAATTGTTTGTGCAATAACTTGCTCAGATGCAGCTTTTATGATGTTTTTGAGTTCGTCAATTTCTTTTTGCGTTGTTTCAGACATGATCTTTTTAGGTTCAACTTTTTTATCTTTCATTTTGTTTTCTCTCCTTTTTAGACGAGTGCTTGTAAAGAGCTAAATAAGGTACTAAAACCTAATATGATAATTATTATGGCCCCTGCAAATGCTATATATTTTTGCAACAAAGTTGCTTTGTTAAGTAACCAACCGGTAATACCGCCTAAAAATATCATCACTGGCGAAAGAGCAGTTCCAATACCAAACAAAACAGCAAAGAATATACTATCAATGGGATTAGCAAAAGTAGCTGAGTATACCAATAAAGTAATTATAGGTGGACATATTAGTAAACCTCGAGTTAAACCTAAAGTTAAAGCACCCATATCTATTTTGGATATATAACGCGTTTTTATAGTAAATGGCGCAGGGGCACAGTTACAAGATGTGGCTTTTCTATTTTTATATAGTAAAATGGTACCAAGTATTATCGTAACTACACTAAAGGCTACTGCCGAGTATGTTTGTAACATGTTTAATGCTACGTCATCAGTAAAATAATGCAACAACCCACCAAAAATGCTGAATAAAACTCCAAATAGGGTATATGCAATTACGCGACCAGTGTTAAAAGTTAGTGTTGCAGCTATACTTTTACGAAAATTAGCACCCGTTCCTGCTATGTAACTTGCAAGATAAGGCACACAAGTGGGAGCACAAGCTACTAATCCATATATCAACCCTGTAGCAAATGCAGTTAGGTAAGGATTAGATAATTCTACTAGCGACATAGCATCTCAAATAAGTGATAAATTAATAATTAGAAACATTTAAACATAGTGAAAAATGGGCAGGTTGATAGTGAGCGTAGGACACAAATATAGGACAAAACATAAAAAGTAAAGTTATCCGTAGTTCCCTATTGGTTTTTCTAACCACAAATCCAAAACCTATCTACGCAAAATAGAAACAGGACACTCATACCAAACAACCCATAACATTCACCCGCCTTCTTAAAAACCTCCTGCGTAACAACCTTATCACCATACACCTTACACTTCTGATTACGCAAAACCAAAAACAAAGACAAAGGAAACACAGACGACCCAACCAACGCATTCTGCAACAACTTTAACACAACCGTCACAACAAAAGTCAAAAACAAATGCCCCCTAAACGCCTCCTCCGACGCCACACGCAAAGGCAACAAATCCGCATAATTCTTCCCAACATCAAACACCTGCTCAATCTGCTGCCTACAATAATACAACGGCAAAAACATTCACCAACGCCAAACGCCTAGACGAAACCAACACAAACACACATACCCAACAATAGCCTCATGCACCAAACCCAAAGCCAACTCCGCATCCCTTGCCTTCCGAAAAACCCTTGACATCTCCAAAGACCTCCGCTCAACATCCAAACCAACATATGCATAAGCACGATGCCCAACCACCTCACACTCAACACACTTCAAATACACAAACCGCCCAGTATATTCCACAAGATTCTCACCCCGCTCAAGGGTACCAACATGCTCTGCAACCAAGTCCTTATACAACACACGATTTGCCCTCAGCCGAGTAATAAAAGAAATCTTGTTAGCAAAAGCTCTAAAACATTTTCATCAGTATAATATCCTGCATCAAGTATGGCAAATTTTGTGTTAACCCCCTGCTCTTTTAATTCAGATAGACACCGAATTAAAGTTGAAGCATCAATAACATTGCCTGGACAGTATCAAAAATATATTGGGAGTCCTGTTTTTTGTTGTACTACATATATGAGTCTGACTTCGTTTTGGGTTTCGCCGTTGTAGTTTCGTATTGCTGTTAGAGGGAAATGGATGTTGTTTGGAAGACCAGTGCTGTCGATTAGTATACTTGAGGTGTCTATTGCTTTTTGTTCTAAGAGTTTTATGTATTTGGTGAAAAAGTTTCGTTGGGTTTGTTCTGTGCCTATGGCGGTGAGGAAGTTGTTTATGCGTTGGCTGGTTAGGTTTGCTTTTGGGTATAGAATGCGTGCGTAGTTGCCTTCGTACCAGTCGTTGGCGTGGCAGTTTGCCATGGAGCATAGGGTGTAGTAGGCTATCATGGCGTTTAATGTGTCGGGGTTTCCATAGTTGATGACTTGATGGATTCGTGTAGGTTGTTGTTTTTGATGAATGTGTCTAGAAAGTATGTGTCTCCAAAGTCTAGGATGAGTTGTTGTTTTTTGTTTTTTCTTGTTGGGGTTGTGTATTGTGGGGGTGCGTTGTGGTAGGTGTTGGTTTTTGGGTTGTAGGTGAAGATGCCTCTTTGTTTGTTTTGGTATATGTGGTTTTGTTTGTCTATTACACGTCCGAGATTTTGGTAGGTTTTTGTGATTTGTGTGCCGTTTCTTTTTGAGGTGTATAGTTTGGCGTATTGGTTGCCGTTTTTGGTGTCGTATGCGATGTACATTTTTTTTGTTTTTGTGGTTAGAATTTGTGTTATTCTAACCATGGTTGGGTATTTATTATTTTTGTTATGTGGAAATGGTTGTTTTATGGTTTATTTTTAGTAAGGGGTTTGATTTGAGGTGTTTGTTTGTCTGCGGTTATTGTGGTTAGAAAATTCTATAGGGAACTACGGGTTATTTTCTTACAATTTCTTAACAGGTCCTTTATGGAGAATGTTTTAATATTTCTTGTTTTGGTTAGTGTATGGCGGTGGATCTTAGGTTGCAAGCTGCAAGGTTTGTTTCCATAGGTTCGCTTTGTTGCGGACTGACATCTGTAGGAAGACATTAAAGATCGTCGTGCTTCCCATTCCGAAAAATCAAATGATGGCCATCCTATATTGTTGAGGTCACGAAAAATGTGGGCGTCACATATAAATCTGCAATGTGTATACCTACGATGTAGGTTAAAGCAGCTGGTTTATATCTAGACCAAATGGTTTGGAGAGTGGTAATCTGTGTTTAGCGGATCTTCAGGTTATGGGAGTTAGGTTTGGGTGTCATTTCGCTGCGTCATCACCACGTGAGTTGAAACCCACGAGGGAATGAGCATGAGACCAGCCATTGGTGCCGTTTCGCTGCGTCATCACCACGTGATTCAAGGAGCGGGTATGTTTCGTGGTGTTGGTATATGCTGATGGTACAGCGTGTTTGACTGCAGTGATTCATCGCCACAATGTTTAATGGGCAAAAATAGTTTTTTGAAGATAATATTATGTAAAAAAATTAGAAGATGTTTATTGGCGTTTTATTGGTGAGAATGTTATTTCGATTTCGCCCCATGCTTCTTTTGGGGTTTCTGTGTTGGCTGTTTTGGTTGTTGTGTTGGCTGTTTTGGTTGTTAGTGTTGTTGCTGATGTTAATGCTACTTTTAGTTTGGTTACGTTTTGTAGTTGGTTTTGGGTGTTTATAACGAGTCCTTTTCTGTTTAGTCCTACAATGTTTTTTGCTGTTATTGGTGTTGTTGAGCTTGATTTTGGTACTTCGCTGACTTCAAGACTGAGTTTTAGTGGAACTTTGACGCGTAGGTTTTGTACGCTTAAAGATGTTGTGCTTTTGCCTAGTTCTGTACCTTTTGATAGTGCTGTTGTGTTGATTCGGTCAAGTGCACTTTGAACTTCGTTATGTATTGTTAGTATTGTTTCTGTTAGATATGTTGAAATTTCTTCTTTGGTTGTTACTGTCATGGTATCACCGTTTTAAAGGATATTTCAATTTCACTTAAAACATCTCCGCTAAGTGTTAATATTGCCGGGTCGGTTGCTTTAATTGGTTGTACAGTAAATCTGGGAAGGCCAACTGTTTTTGTTGCTGTTGTTATTGTTGTTTGTTCAAAGTTTAGGGTTAATTTTGATTTAATGTGACCGTTATTTACGTAAACTCTAGGTATACCTCGTTTAAACATTTGTCTAAGCACAGATAGATGTTTGTTTGCTATTGCTATTTTTACTGCTTCAAAAATATTTTTATAACCAGTATCGGTAATTAGAAACTTGTCAGATGTTTTCACTATGTCATTATTAGTGACTATGTAACCAGTTTTTTTGTTTATTAAGGGATATTCTTCTTCGTTTATAGAAGATAACTCGTTTTGTGATTTAGAGTTTAAAGTTGTTATGCTGCCTGTGTATGGTTCGCCTTTATCCACAGAACTTTTCCCGCCTGCATTTGATGGAAAAAGTCGCAGTATTTCTTCTCTGATTAAGTTGTCTGTTAGTTGATCTTTTGCGTATTCTTGAGGCGTCAACATAGCTTCTTGTTCTAGTTCAGCTATTTGTTTTTCCTGTGCTATTGCAGTTGTTATGATTGCTGTAAGAGTGTCAGAAATAAGGGTGGAGGCGAACTCAGCAAAGTCTAATTCAATGGATTTAACAATGCTGGTTGCCATGTTTTTGCCTTCCCTCTTATTAAATTGTGTTTAATGGTTGATAGTCTGTTTTAAAGTTTATACGGACAAGACCGCTAATTTGCACATTAGCACCTGAACTGGAGCTAGATGAAGCATTAGCCGTAGAAACAGCTAAAGTTTTAAATGCTGTTGATGCTGACGCTCTACACCATAAACTGAGGAATCCACCTGTCCTGGCTGAAGCATTGGCAGAAAACGACTGAGAATTATACTTACTAGAATTACTGTCATAATAGTTTGAACCGTACGTGGTGAAAGTTAGCTTTGTTTCAATTACGCCAGTTTCAACAATTAGCCGTAAAACGCCCATTTTTACCATTTCTTTAAGTATTGTGTATTTATCTGCGGCAATACGTTTGGCTGCTGCTTCAAGAATTTTTTCAAAAACCGCTGCTGATACCGCACCTACTGCGATAGCTGGTTTTTCTTGGCCCTCTACAGTGCACGCATCATTTATGGCCTTAGCTGTAGAGTCATCTAATGGCTTTTTATTATTTACTTTATCAAATTGATCTGGCGTAAGCGCGCTTGCTAGATAGTTTAGTATCATGACGCCACTGATATCGTCTTTTGTTTCATTGATATAAGTTGACATGTCTTGAGCTGTTGCTTTTGCAAGCGCAGTGTAAGCTTCTGTTTGCCTAATGTTTGCTGCAATTAGTGCGTCAAAGGTATCTGTGATTAGTTTTGCGGTGAATTCCGGAAATTCTATTTCGCTAAGTCTTTTAGCTTCATTAACAGCCACTGCAGTGGACAACTTAGTTTACCTCCATAATTGAATTGGCTTTTTTGCTAAAAAAGATAACACTATTTGTTAACACTATTGTTTTATTCATTTTACATCATAAAAAAAATAACGCACATACATTTTTATATATTACTGCCCTTAATGGTTTAGAACATATTATGGCAAACATATTTTTGTTAACTATTGTGTGCTTTCGATAATGAAAAAAGTAGTTGTAGTGCAGTGTGTCAAGACATTATCGTGGTAACAACATAAAAATGGGTATGTTAGTGTTTATGGATATTTGTTGTTGTGTGTTTTTTATCGTTGTGCTATGATCATTGCGTGAGCTTTATCGTATGGTTCAAGATCCACCACTTCTTTTATGGAAAAGCCTCTATTACGCAAAATATTAGCTTCTTGTCGGTAAACTGCTTCAGGAGTCATTGTGACATCAATGCTTTGGGATTTACATGCGAGCATGACCCACCCATTTGGTCTTAGTAGTACGTCTGCGTTATCGGCTAAAAGTTTGGCCTGCTCAGGTTGTGCTACATCACAATATATGACATCTACTTTTTCAGGAATAAATACTGCATATTTTTCAGGTTTGCGTGCATCTTCAAGAAAAGGTGACATATTAGGTCTAAAAGCAGCTACATTGTTAACAAGATCACGTAGAGAGCGTGAAGCAAATTCCACACAATAAATATGACCAGCATCACCGATAATATCTGAGATATGGCTAGGGGTTGTTCCGGATGCTGCACCTAAATAGAGAATTTGAGAGTTAGGTTCTATAGGCACGTTTTGGACACCCTTGATGATTCCACCGGCAAGTTTGCTACGGAAAGCATCCCAAATGCGGTATTCTACATTTTTAACGTGAATTAATCGTTCGCCGTAAACTGTTAAACCAGGAGTCAGATTACGTGTTGCAAGACGTTGGGCACCACCTTCAAGCATAGCTTGGTAGACTTCTTTAAATTGTGGATGTTGCCGGATTTTAATGTGCACGTTATTCGTTTCTCCGCTTATCGCCGCCACTGTCGCGGAATTTGCCTCTTACAGGGCCGTTATCATAGAATTTGACTTCTCTACCGTCTTTGTTACTGCTGTCTTTGCGGTTTTTGTTTCGATTTCTGCTGCCATGGGATTTACCGCCACTATAACGTTCGCCAGGAGATTTACTGCCACCAAAAACACCGCCACTACTACGGTCTTTATCACCGCTTCGATCTTGACTACTGTGGCTACTGCGATTGTTTTGGTCTTGACCTCGACTGCGGTCACCTCTATCACCACTAAAACGGTCACGACGATCACCACCAAAACGATCCCTCCTACCACCGCCACCGCCAAAACGGTCACGACGATCACGGTTGAAGCGTTGTTCGCGTTCTCTGTGTTCTTCTTGTGGTTTAGGCTCTTTTGGAGGGGGCGCATCTTTGTATTTTTCATGTATTTCTTCGAGGCGTTTGTTGATTTCGTTTGTTAAACGTTCGCCTATAAAGTTTCCACCAAAGGCATCGGCTCTTGCGGCTATAGAGAGCTTTCCAGCTATGACACGTGCTATTTTTCCTCTTTGCCAACGTTTTGCATCATGTAGTAAAGTATGTTGAAATATGAGTCCATGTTTAGGAGGTCGTGCGCCTGTTTTTAGTGATCGGAAAAGGGCTTTTTCGGCGCCTAGAACCTGTATGGTACTTGCAGGTCGCATGGCCAAATTTTGCAGGCTGCCAGCCATAGCAATAAGTCTTGCACCTAAAAGTGCACCTGCTACAGCTTTAACATTTGGAGCAAGTTCTTCCATGGTGCGATCAACGTAATTCTCCATGTTTTTACGCAATGTGTAAAGATTAAGTACATCACGGCTAAGACTTTGAATTTGTTGCAGGTCTGTTTCAGAAACGTCAGCGCCCATAGAAGACTGTGCAGTTTTTGCTACAAGTTCAGAACGTTCTTTTGGTAAACCTTCAGCCACTACGGTGTCAAAAGTATAGTTTTCTTTATCACCTAAATTTAAAACCAGACGTGCATACGTTTCGTGTTTTTCAATTAGACGATCCATTTCTGGAAAATAAACACCATACCATTCACGAAGTCTAGCCATGAACAAATTGACTGTTCGATCTAAATCGTCGAGAGTTTGAATTGCCTGACCAACGATTAAATCACGCTTCTCAGAAGCACCTTTAATTCGTAGTTTAGCCAGTTCCATACTAACATTACGATTCCAAAGAGCTAAGTCTTGATCATCCTTTACAAATCCAGTAGTTAGAGCGATTTGACTCATTTTACTACGGAACTCATCTGCTTCTGTTTGGGAGGCGATTTCTACTTTAGCATCGATTTTTCTTTGTGCTTCAGTAGCGACAGCAATAGTTTCAAATACAAACGTGTCATAGCCAAGATGTTTAAGTGATGAAAGTAAAGAGAAGACCTCATCGGAGAGTTTACCTGATTCAGTCTTAAGTAAGCTTTTTGCTACGGCCTGAGGCTTTTTAGGAAATAGAACTTTTTCCACTAAATTGTTCTTTTCGTCAAAAGCGGCAATGCCAAATGGATAATGAACTATGAATGCCTTCATACATTAAGCCTCATGTAAGCTACTTATTGACAACATTAAGACTTAATAAACAGTTTGTAATCTAAAACAAAGACCATAGAACAAAGCGCCTTCGGCGCGAATTAACTAGACACTACCAATCTGCATAATCATAATCATAATCCCATTCACCATAAACCAAACCCCCGCCTTCACCAGGCCTAGTCACACCCACAAGATCCATAACACAACCACAATTAGAACACAAAACAACCTCACGCTTTGACCTAACAGGCACTTTTTCACAACTAAGAGGCGTGAGCACTTTCTGAAGCCTAGCCGACGTACGCCTAGAATACAAACCATAATACCGAATAAGCTTCAAGTTCTTATCAGGAATAAGCCGAACCAAACGCTCAATAAACTCAAACACATGCAAAGTAACAAACTGCTTAACCTTATTCTCATCCATATACCAATAAGTCACCATATTAGTTTCCACATTAAAATCAGAAATCCTAACTCAGCAATAGCAAGATGCCTAAGATAACGACCAATATAACCAGCAATCTGACGAGGCTTAGACACCCTACGCTTAGCATAAACATAGAAACCATCACTATACTCCCTAAACAACCGATCAATCAAACACCTATTCTCCAAAGAACGAGACAACACACGCTTAACCAACGTCAACAATTGATACTGCCAAATACGCCTCAAAACACTTAACTTGACCCACAAAATTTTTTTATAAAAGTGGCACTAAATATACTTGAGACTAATTATTATGAACAGAGAGATTAAAGACTGGATAACAACAGAGTTTGAAACACTTGATTTTAACTCAAAAAGACTCGAAACCCGCTTCAAAACAGTCATAAACGACCTCTCAGACCAACCCGACAAATCCATATGGCTCGCAACCGGCAGCCGAACAAACGCAAAAGCCGCCTATCGACTAATAGCCAACGAAAAATGCACAAAACAAAACATCCTAAAAGCACACAAAAACGCCACACACAACCGAAGCAAAAACGAAAACATCCTACTCGCAATCCAAGACACAATGGCCGTAAACTATGCCAACCACACCAAAACCGAAAACTTAGGCTACAACTGCGAACAAAACCTGGGCATAAACGTCCACACATGCCTCCTACTCACACCACAAGGTATACCCTTAGTATTACAGTTGTAAACGTGGTTTGTTCCAGTGGTGCCACATTGCAGTGATTTGATGATCTCTTCGCCAACGTATCCAATGTTTAATAGTTTTCACAGTTTGAACAACACGTGTGAAAAACCCTAAAAGTATCCGTACATCACCCTTACTTAACCGCGCAAACCGCGCTTTTTTTTAAACACAGACAAACTAGAAGAAACCGGTTTATGTTGCTGAATTGTTTTAGTATCCAAAGACTTGCAGGAAAGAACTATAAGCAGAGCATGCGCCAAACAAGCAAACGTAATATGCCTATACCAACCAGAATAACTTTGCACCTCATACTCATCAAGACCAACCAAAGACTTACTTTCCGCAAAACAACGCTCAACAGTCCAACGAACACCAGCAACATCAACAAATTTCTGCACCGATACATCTTTGGGAGCAAAACAAACATATGAGCGCAACTCCCCATCAGATCTACTTCTGCACACAAGCAAATAACGTTTCCAACCCTCCACCACCGCTGGAACAGATATTTCCACAGCCTGCCAATCATAACCCGCGCGCCTAGATCCATCACCACAACTTGCCACAAACCAGTTCGCTTCATCCAAACCCTTAAGAACCAAACCAACAGACACCTGCTACCAACCATCAGGCAAATATTCCTTCCCCGAAACACAAAACACATAACATTTACGTTGCTCCTCAAGCCACAACCGAATGGTTCGATAATCCCCATACACACAATCCCCCGTAACCCAACAATAAGAAACACCAGCAACAGTAGCTTGCTTTAACATCTCAAGAGCCATCTCAGGTTTAGTTTGAAACACTACAGTATCGGGAACACCAGCTTTTTTGCAACGTTCAGGATCGTCAAACCAATCCTTTGGAATGTAAAGTCGCCTATCTATGGGAGTGTGACCCTTCACACTTGCATATGTGAGAAATACTCCGATTTGACAGTTCTCAACTCGACCCGCAGACCCACTGTATTGACGTTTAACTCCACAGGACCGTTTACCTTG
>JAITMO010000014.1 GCA_031277345.1 Candidatus Bathycorpusculum soli | reverse complement strand
TAGAGATCGTGCTTCAAATGAACAGAATTATCCTGAGGCTGTTATTACTGTTGAGGGTGGTGCGGTGTTGAGGCTTGATGGTATTGCTGTGACTTGTGTAGGTTACACTTGGAACAAGATTGTGCGTGTTGATGTATGTGGTACACTTATTCTGTATAATGGTGAGATTTCGGGTAATAATTTTGGTGATGGTGTGGTTAATTCGGGTACGTTTGAAATGTACGGCGGTAAAATTTCCAATAACAATGCCCAAGCTGGTTATGGTGGTGGCGTGTACAACAGTGAATACGGCACATTTAGCATGTCTGGTGGTGAAATTATTAACAACGCAGGTTTTGGTGTATATAATACTCAGGTGTACACAGGGATGAAATGGTACAGTGGTCTGTTTAGTATGTCTGGCGGTGTAATTCGCAACAATGTTGGGGGTGTGCAAAACAGTGGCATTTTTAGTATGTCTGGTGGAGAAATTTCTGGTAACACAGCGGTTTTTAGTGGTAATTGGGTCTCGGGTAATGGCGGTGGAGTATCTAATAGTGGCATTTTTAGTATGTCGGGTGGCAAAATTTCTGGTAATACGGCTGTTAATGGTGGTGGGGTGTATAATTATCGTGATGGTAATTTTAGCTTATCTAAAAATGGCGTGATTTCTAATAATAAAGCTGACGTTGGTGGTGGCGTGTATAATGCTGGCACATTTAACAGACACGATGGCATAATTTCTGACAACACAGCAGAACAGTATGAAGATATATATTCCCACAATGATGTTGGTGAATTGCCTGATGGAAATGGCGGGTCGTCTAATGGGAATAATGGCTCCTCTGGTGTGAACGGTTTTAGTTTAAGGGTTGTGATTATTTGTGTGAGTGTTATCGGTATAGTGGGTGTTCCTCTGTTTTTTATTTCCAAAAAAAAGAAACGAGACCTGCACAAAAACACTGATAACATTCATCTAGACCACAATATGTAGTGACATATAAATTGAAATACACTTCTAATAGTGTTTAGAATACGTCTTTTTAGGTTTTTGCAGTCTAGAATAATAACAATAGAGAACAAAATGACCACGCCATAGGAAATAAAAACATCAACTTTACCCAAAAAAAGTATGTTTCTCTGCTTTTTAAATTTCTATACTTTGTTTTTTTTTGGTGTAATGTTTGGATAAATTTACCTTTAAAGGCTTATGGAAACGGAGAATTGTTGCAAAACAAGTTTTGTTTCTTTTACTGATTTTTTTAATGTTTTTCTCGGGGTTGTCTGTTTTCTTGGGTTTATTATCTGCGCAGGCTGGGCAGGGTGAGGGGGAAATTAGCGTTAGTCTTGTGCATCTTTTAGATAAGTATGGTTATCCTGCGATTAATGCTGATGGCACCTTTTATCCCAACGACAAATTCGAACTATCATATGACACCAAATTAGCAGTGGATGTTGCTTTTGAAAAGGTAGATGTTAGTTATGACTCTTCGGTGTTTAGTATGTTTGATTGTAGTAGTAATTTTGGGTTGGAAACTGGTTTTTGTTCATTTGAAGTTTTACCTTCTACCTCTGCAGGAACATACACTTTCCACTTTACTGCCCAAGGCAACCGGTTCTTTGCATCTGAAAATACCACAATACTGGTAACAGTGGAGGCAGAGTGGGTAGTTCAAGTTGTAGCGTATGTCCACACTTTACCGTAGAACTTGCTTACACAATTCCAACTGGTAGTGGTTCTAGTTACGGCAAACCTTTTGCCCTAATCATCCGCTACGATGGTAACGGACCAAACTATAACCTTAACCAGTGTGCAATCATTGACGGCTACACTTGGGAAGGTTATGCACAAAAAACTCCTGAACTAGATCCGATGCAGCAAGCAATTACCCCTGACCTCACCGTAGCCAACTTTTTCAACCAAACCTCAAACACCCAATTCCTAGCACAAGGTTTAGATGCCAAAACCAGCCAAACAATCCTGATTGTGGATGGGAAAAGTTTCTTAAGCAGTGAACTTCCTGTGGGGTTTTTTTGGGAAGCAAACACAAACCATACATACGTTTGGACACACAATCTGCCAGTAAATGGAGTTACGGGTGAAGAGTGGTTTGAGTGGCAGTCTTGCATAGTTTTTCCACCATCAATTAACCCAGACCTACAATTTGACCAAGAATTAAGTCAGGAAGATTTGCAAAATCAGCTTATAGACCAAATCAATTCCAAAAACGGCACCCTAACAGTTACCCCCTTTGGAAACACCATTGCCGCTCTATATGTGCATAATACGCTTGTAGAAAAATTCGCCAAAGACACAGGCGTAAATACTGATCAGGCTCTAAAATGCATAACACCAACGCCTTTGTATTTTACTGCCCAAGCACGTTACGCAAAAATCCAGTACTTGTTAAATCCAGCTGTTGCAAAAGAGATTACTCGTCAAGGTTTCACTAATGCGATCTGCTATAATTTGACTGTTGGGTGCGACATGTTTGGTGAACCACGGTATTTTGAAGTTAACTTTACCTGCCAGTACGAGTTTTTTGACAAGCTGATTAATGCTACTGCGTACAAATGGAACCCAGCGCTACAAAAATGGGACATAGACCACACAGTCAGTATAAGGGCTATTTTTGAGTCTGCACTCAATTTCACCACGACAGATATTTTGTGCTCAGAATTTGAAGAGCAAACCTCTGATCCAGTTGCTCTTAGGATGGTTTTGGAGGCTCTTTATGATTCAGGGGCTCAAACCTTTACTGGCACAGGCTCTTTTGAAGCGAATTTGAAACGCACTAGCCCCCTATACTACAACCTCAAGGTAAAAGCTGGGCAAACACAAAAGATGATATTACGTCAAACAGTTGAACTTAGCTTTAGAGATGACAAACCCTACACCTTACCGTTAAACTTTGATCCCAATTCGCCTTTACAGGTTAATGTTGTTGCTGATGATTTCTCAAAATGCTCTGCTACAGTTAGATGCACCAACAGAATTAGGCGGCTTGTATAATGTGTCTGTGTATCTGATTACAAATGGGGCAGCAGGAAAAGACTTTAAAGTCCTCTCAAAAAATCAGTTTGAGCTTAGGTTGCTTAAAGCCCTGAACCTAACCTTAACACAAGAGCCAATTCCGCCTTTTGGGTATGAGAAAAAATATTAAAGTTCTACCAGTACTACACGGGGTATAGTTCGATTTCGAACGGGATGGGTTTTTGTGGACAAACCCAAATTGCAGTGCCTAAAGATAAAGGGGTAACTGCCCTATCTGGTCAGGGTGAGGTGTTGCTTTATGTGGAAGCCACAAATGTATGGGGTACAACTTTTCATCAAGTCGTTTCGGTTCAACCCTACTCTGCACCTAAATGGGAAATACCTATCAATCAAGCAACCGTGTATCTTGTGGCTATAGTGATCATTGCTATAGTGACCGGTTTTGTAACGTATCTCCTAAAGGCAAAACAGTGATTAACTGCTCCAAAAAAAGAAACGATGTAAGGCGGATAATTTTTTCGAATATTCTGTCCACCGTACAATTAAGCTTACGTGTTGGTTCAACCCCTATTTAGAAACCATCACAAACGTTATATATGTCTAACGTTATATTATTGTAACGTTATAAATTTGTGACATAGGTGGCAAATATGAAAACAAACAAAATAGCATCTAGGGTTTATAGGTCTAACAGGTTTGCTTGGCCTGTATAACAATTACCTATTCACTCTATTTACATTCTGTGTTCTCTTTATTTTCTTCGAAAATGACGAGAGATCAGAGAAAAACATAGGTTTAGCAAGCAGAAACGCACTTCTATTCTACACAATGTTTTCAACGATTATCCTAATTTTTACAGCTATAACAGAAACATACGACATTTTACCAATACTTATCGTATTATTATCCCAAGGAGTGACCATCTTCGGTGTTTCCTATGCATACTATAACAGAAGAGGCGAATAAACAAACCCATGAAAACACATATGAAAGAATACCGCGAAAAAATCGGCATAACACAAGAACAACTCGCAAAAAAACTAGGCGTAGCCAGACAAACAATACTATTTATAGAAAAAGGCAAATACAACCCCTCACTACGATTAGCCTACCAAATCTCCAAAGAACTAAACGCCAAAATCGAAGACCTCTTCACATTCGACGACGAAAACAATAAGGTGACACAATAACATGATTACAAAACAACACAACATCTTTCTTGAAATAGAGTGAGATGTGGGGTAGAGTGTATTGTAAGAAGACGCCTTGTTGGTTGTGGCATGCGATAAATTATGATACTGGTGAAATTGTAGCGTATGTTTTTGGTACAAAAGAAGCATGAGGTGTTGCAAAAATTCTTAACAGCACTATTAGCGTTAAATGTAGAAATCATTGCCGTGTTTTCGGATGACAATTTTGCCTATCATGACGCCATACCACGAAATATTTTACACACTGGTAAGAGAAACACACAAAGAATCGAGCGTAAACATTTGACTTTTCGTACAAGACTTAATCGCTTAACTCGTAAAACAATTTGTTACTCTAAATCGTTAGAAATGCACACAACACTTTTTGGTTTGCTCATAAACACATTAGAATTCAAACGCAAACTATTTTGATACATAACCAGGTTTTCTTTGGTTGTTGCTGTGTGGAGGTGTTTTTCGGCGTATTCGTAGATGATTTGGGGTACTTGATGAAATATTTCGTGGTCTTGGGCATCCATTTTTTCAAACAGTGTCTGCCAAGGCTTAGCGTCATATAGCAATTTTACTTTTCATGGTCCAAACAGTATCTATAGTTTTGATGATTATAACTACCAAAGATATAATATTCAACAAGAAAAACAGCATTTTACAACCAAATACCGTGTCAATACACGCAAGCACAAAGAAAAGCAACACTAATTGGACTATAAAAAGTTCAGTTGCTATAATTCATCTTTTCAACAATTAGTTTAGAGACATTGCGTAGTTTATCTTGGACTGGTTTGTTGTCTCGCATGCGTGCTAGTACGTAGTCGTGTATGAGCCATGATGAC
>JAITMO010000196.1 GCA_031277345.1 Candidatus Bathycorpusculum soli | reverse complement strand
CTATTGCCAACTACGCGAGAACGTTTCTCTGTGACAATGAATAATCTTTATCATCCTTCTAACATGCCTGAGGCTAATAATGTAATTTATCTTCACCAATGGCTTTAATAATGAATGATCAATCCAAGATACTGGCAAAAAGCAACGGTGAAACGTTATCAGAACATACTATCCGTTGTCTTACAGTAGCCGAGAACATACTGGCGAATCTCCCATTCGAGGACGATGTGATTGCTTCTATGAGGACAGACATTATAGACGCAATAGCTGTACACGATGTGGGAAAAGCTGCTATTGGTTTTCAGAATTCATTGCAGTTAGGTGCAAAGCGCTGGGGACATAGGCATGAAGTTATTTCTGCTGCGTTTGCGTCCTTTCAGAAACTTAAACCTGAGGTTATATTTGCGGTTTTAACACACCATCGTATAATTCCAGCAGGTGTTGCTTGTTCAGATAAGGGGTGTTTGAGTTTTGAGGAATTGCCATTTGCGCCTGAACCGTATCCAGTTTGGTTTAAGATGGAAAAAGAGTGGAAACAAAACAAGACACTGTTTACAGTTGAATGGACTCAGATTCTCAAGGGAGCTAAAAGTAGTGGGCTTAACGCTAACATAGGTCTTGATTATCTATCACTTGCTAATGATTGGCTCAATCGGTATATGCAGCCTCATAAAATTAGTGCTGATAGTCGGTTTTATGCTGCAACACTACGTGGTTTGTTGATGTCTTGTGATCATATTGGTAGCAGTGATGTTAATTTTGTTTTTCCTAAGGTGCCCAAATTTTTAGACCTTAATACGGGTGATTTTGATCTTTTTAGTTTTCAGAGGAAGTCCGGTAAAATAACTGGTGATTTGATTTTACAGGCGCCTACCGGTTCTGGGAAAACTATTTCGGCACTTCTTTGGGCTGGTAGAAATCAAAAAAGAAACGGGCGTCTTTTTTATGTGCTCCCAAATACTGCAAGTATTAATGCTATGTATATTCGATTATGCGAATATTTTGGACAAGATACTGTAGGGTTGTTGCATTCTCATGCGGTTTCTTCTTTATACTCCTTATGGGAGAATGATGACGTTTCTCCTTTAGATCTACAAAAGAAAGCAGGTATAGCTAAATCACTTGCAAAAGAATTATGGTATCCAATACGTGTATGTACTCCTCATCAGATCCTAAAATATACGTTACATGGTAAAAGTTGGGAGCAAATGCTTTTAGAGTTTCCAAATGCTTGTTTTGTTTTTGATGAGATCCACGCGTATGACCCAATTATAACTGGTTTTATAATCGCTACAGCAAAACTAGTTCGAGAGTTAAACGCTTCATGTCTGTTTCTCTCAGCAACAATGCCTGCGTTTCTAAGGCAGTTGATAACATCGGAGCTAGAACAAGTACAGTTCTTATCTCCAGATCCCGATGATAAACGAGACTGTGCGATACTTAATAAACTACGACATAATGTGCAAATTCGTGATAGAACAATTATAGATAATGTAGATTTAATCGTAAAAGCGATAAATGAGTCTAAATCTACCCTTATTGTATGTAATCATGTTCCTTCAGCTCAGAAAGTTTTTGCTGAACTTCGAAAAAGAGGTATAAACGATATCTCGCTTCTACATAGTCGTTTTTGTAGACGGGATAGAAACAAAATTGAAGACGCAATTCGGTCACAATTACCTAAAGTTCTTGTTGCTACTCAGGTGGTTGAGGTAAGTTTAGACGTTGATTTTGAGCAGGGCTTTTTTGAGTCAGCTCCCATAGATGCTACAATTCAACGATTAGGTAGAATAAACCGACGAGGTGTTCGTCCACCAGCTAATGTTGTTGTTTTCAGAGAGCAGATTACTCAATATCCTATTTACAGTAAAAATATCGTTGATAAATCATTAAGTGAACTAATGCGTATTCCTAATCCCCTAAGAGAAAGCGATCTTGTTAAAGCAGCAGACAAAATTTATCAAGACGGCTATTCTGGAGATGAACTTAAACGATATCAGAACGCCATTAATCATCCGGTTATTAAAAAATTCAAAGAAGAACTTGTTGCCGGTTGTCATGAGGATTGGACTGAAGATGTAATTGATAAATCTGATGGGACTATTGAGTTACTTCCATTTTCTCTTAGGCAACAATATAATGATGCTTTGTCTTCAGGGTTATGGATTAAGGCTAATCAACTTCTTGTACCTGTAAGAGTTGATAGTCTTTTTTCTTACTTGAAAGATTTTGTTGACAAAAACTCGGATCAATGGATTATTAAAAAACCCTACTCGTCTGTCACTGGTTTGGATCTTAGTTATTCTGATAAACCCAAGTGATTATTGTTGGCATATTTGCTTGTGTCCGCATCCACCTCTGCATTTGTGTTCTGCTGTTCGTATGGGTGGTAGTTCTTCTTCTTGTATGATTTGTTTTATGTGTCCTATGATGCGCTTTACAAAAGTCTTCATGGTTGGCGTTATTTCAAATTGTATGACTATTTTTTCGGGTATGTATTCTATGAATGCTTGTTTGACAATGGTGTTATAGTTGTCTTCTATTAGTAGGGCGTAGCCGACGAGTTGATATTTGTGCTGTATGTGTGTTTTGCCTTTGTTTGATTTCATGTTTTTGTAGTCTACTGGTATGTACTCGTTTTTTGTGGTTTTTATAATGCAGTCTATGTTACCTTGTAGTTCGTATTTGTTTGAGCATAGTGTTGTGTACATGTATTTTTCAGCGTTTACTAGTTCATGTGAGTAGTGGATTGCGTCTTTTCTGTTGTGTTCTTTAGTTATGTATTGTTCGTGTAGTTTTTTGCTGTCGTTTTGTTGGGAGCCAAAGATTTGTTTTGCATGCAGGACTCGGTCAAAGTATACTATGCGAGGGCAGTAAATGTATTGCTTGATGTCGGTGACGGAAATGAAATTTTCTGCTACATCACATGTAAATGGTCTTTGTTTGTCTTTTAACCATTGTTTATTATTTTTTGATTCTTTGGTTACCATGCGTGGTCTCCGTTAGAAGTATGCAATTTTGTCTTTGTGTTCTTTATATTCATATTTTTTTGGTTTACCCACTGTATGTTTACCTTTTAAACAGTTATCACACATGGGAAACAATTGCACATTTTCCATTAAATCTTTAAGCAGATTTCTAAGGTCTACAAGTAAACTGTTTAATTGGTCCCGTCGAAGATCGCCCATAAAACCACTGTATTGAATTCGCTGTAACCCGTAATCTTTTAGCGTTTCAACAACATGATTACGCAAATTATCCTCAGAAATATCATAAATCACAACATAACGCAACTATCTTACCACCCCAAACAAAACGGAACGTACTCAGACTCTTTTAATAGAAAACGGACCATACATCTAGGTTGCAAACGAATAAAACTCTTCATCGTCCCCTTTTGTCCATTAAACATAACAGCGCTATCCAATCGTTCACGTAAACTATTTAGCATCACTTGTACAACCTCTTTACGTAAAACACGTCCATCCGTACTTGGATTATCAGCTAAAATTTCATTTGGTTTTATAACGTTTTTAGTTATCAAACCAATTAACGTTCGGTCAACTAATTGTTGACGAAACTCTTCCATCATATCCAAAACCAAAGACGGCTTACCTGATCTATCTGCATGCAAATAACCTGCATAAAAATCCAAACCCGCATAACTAACAGCTTTCCAAACCTCAGAAAACAAAACAGATTGATAACCAAAATTTAACATAGCATTAAATGAGTCAGTTGCACCACGCGTAATTCTCCCCGTAAACCCTAACTCAACAGGCAAAATCTGCCGCACACAATCCCAATAATGCCGCGCAGCTTCCGCCTCCAAATTCATAATCTGTTGTCGTTTCACATCAATATTATCACCCTGCTCACGGCTTATTCTATTATTAGTATCATCAATCAACTTACCTGACGAATACAATTTTTCAGACAGCTTTGGGTCAGTTTGTCGCCGATTCTTAGCCATTAATTTTAAAAAATTCGACTGATTAACAAGCTTTCCAGCGATGAACTTTTTAGCTAAAACAACACCACGATTATCATTATACGCAAGAAACTGCTCCCTTCGTGCCCGCACAGAACCCGTTAAAGATGTCGGCATCAAAACAGCGTATGGCCACCCACTATACTTGGCAAAAACAACCTGTATATTATTCTCAACAGCCAGTTCCAACGCGCTTGACGAAACATTAACACCTGAAGAACAACAAACAATCAACTCAACATCATCAGCTACAAACTCTTTAACTTCTTCCTTACCCTTCTTCTTTACATAAAAACGATTCCTATGTTTACCAAGAGAAAGCCCAAAATCATCCAAAACTAAATTCACAAACATTACACTCCATTAACTATGACAAACTTTGTAATATTGACAATACTCCTTGCACTGTGAACACTCAGGCTTACCTGGATCTTTTCGCTCCGCAACAATCTCTAATTTTTTATCTCTCTCCTCAATCCACCATTGTCGCAACTCATCATTAGCAAAAAACAAATCCTTCTGAACACTAACTCTACCCCGATCAACAGTTAAATAAACAGTACAACAAATATCCACAGGAACCTCATAAATACTCTCAAACACCAACGCATAACCAACAGAATAAAATCTGTGCCAATCCTCCATAACGCTGTTTACTTTCAAATCAAACATTATTGTCCTAAAATAATCAAAGCAATCAACACTCAAAATATCACTAAGCCCAAGCAACCTTCCCGATAATTTATGCTCAACCAAAAAAGGAACAGCCGTACCCAACAAGTCAACCTCACTCACGTACGGTTGACTACACGAAAACTCGGCCAACTTTGCATCACACATCTTACGAGTAAAATCCCAAACCCGTCTACAACCATCAATCACCACCTCAGGCGAATCACCAATATTCTGCTCACTAACTTTTTGCCACCACACATCAAAACTTAAATCCTGACGCAAACGAACACTCTGTAAACAATCACTAACTACATTATGAAACAATTTACCAATAACCATCCTATCACTAGGCAAACCCAACTGTTTCTCAACACTACGCAAATAAATATCACGATTAGTAGGGCAATACTTTGAACAAACCTGATACATCGGCAATCTAACATCAAAATAAGGTTTTAAAGGCGAATGATGCCAATTCCACCCACGCAACTCATTACTAACTTTTACCTCTCTAGACAATGGCAATAATTGATAAAGAAGCTGTTTTTGCTCAATATCAGATAGAAAATACATTCAAATAAACCTCAATAACATTCTATGCGATTATATTTATAAACTAGATGATACTCCAATAATAATCGAGACCTCATACAAAAACATACTTAACACAGGCTTCAAACAATAATTTAGTCAAAAATAGCTTCGGATTCACAGTTTAAATCCCACTTGCGGGAATTGAAAGAGACCAGCAACAATTACACCCGCTAAAGCAATCCAAAGATTCACAGTTTAAATCCCACTTGCGGGAATTGAAAGTTCACTACTTGAAAAACTACCTTTCGATATGACACAAGAAGATTCACAGTTTAAATCCCACTTGCGGGAATTGAAAGGCATTATTCGCATATGCTTCTATATATTTTCGTATATCTGATTCACAGTTTAAATCCCACTTGCGGGAATTGAAAGCGGCCCCAACTATAATTGCTGCACCCTCTCCTGTGTTAAGATTCACAGTTTAAATCCCACTTGCGGGAATTGAAAGGTTGTTAAGCGTGGGAGAGGAAGACCGAGAAAAAAGGTGATTCACAGTTTAAATCCCACTTGCGGGAATTGAAAGACAATCCACCAAATATTAATTTCTCCAACCCAAACAGGAGGATTCACAGTTTAAATCCCACTTGCGGGAATTGAAAGAGCCAAAGTCGACATATCAGGGTGGTCTCTGTCTATCTTGATTCACAGTTTAAATCCCACTTGCGGGAATTGAAAGTTGGATGTTCAGCATGGTAGTATTTCGATTAGTGCGTGATTCACAGTTTAAATCCCACTTGCGGGAATTGAAAGAATTGTTTGGATTCTACTTATTGCAGTTGCTATTATTGCTGATTCACAGTTTAAATCCCACTTGCGGGAATTGAAAGGATTGTTTAGAGTCTGTCCTCGTGCAGTTAATTGACTGATTCACAGTTTAAATCCCACTTGCGGGAATTGAAAGAACTATTGGTAGAACAATATCAGTATAAGTTACTCCCCAAGATTCACAGTTTAAATCCCA
>JAITMO010000133.1 GCA_031277345.1 Candidatus Bathycorpusculum soli | reverse complement strand
GTCGTAGTCAATTTTTTAGTTGTTCCATGTCTGTTATGCTGTTTTGGAAGGTTTGGGTTTGTTTATGGCCTTCGTGGTCGAGTATGGTTGTGTACTTGGGTGTCTCTGTGGATGTCTATACCGCAAACTTTTTGTTCCATACTTTGTACCTCCATTTTAGTGGTTGGAAGAGGTGCTCTCTTGTGGTTTTCGTGCCTTTTCCTATACGAGCTCGAAGCCCTGGCCTTCTGATCCGCTAAAGGGAGCACACACCATTTTAGATGACGAGGTTGGATTTGCCTCAAAAAAACATCGGTGTTTCTTCCAACCACTATAATTAAAAGTAAATAGGACAAAAAGACGTTTTCCATCTCACTTCAATGAAAACTCGTTTTATAAAATTTAGATGCCTATTAGATAGAGTCTTAATGTAATAATTGGTATTACAATGGTTAGTCCAAATAGGAGTGCGGTTATTTCCATTATTTGTAGTGCCTTAAATATATCGTCTGGTTTTAGCGGTCCTTTGTCGCCAAGAGTGTAGTGTCCAGGTTTTGCAAGTTGGGTTTCTAAAGCGCCTGCCATTGCACTAATGGTGTAACCTGCGTTTGGTGATGCAGTTTTGTTTTTGTCTCGTTTTAAAATGCGCCATGATTCTTTAGCGTTTTTTCCTACGAAGCCTGTGGCGATAACCATTAGTAAAGAGGTTAATCGGGCTGGAATATAGTTAACTGCGGTATCCATTTTTGCGCTAAACCAGCCGATGTTGCGTAATTCCACGGTTTTGTAGGCTACCATAGAATCTAAAGTGTTAATTACTCGGTAAATAAATGCACCTGGGATGCCTAAAAAGGCAAAAAAATAAAATGGTCCAGTTATACCGTCGGTGGTGCTTTCTGCAATAGATTCTACAGTTGCAGAAATTATTTGTTCTTCATTTAAACTGTTAGGATCACGGCGAACAATATAAGGTAAATATTTGCGTGCACCATCTAAATCATTAGTTTTAAGTGCTTTAGCAATCGGTACTGTATAGCGTCGCATACATTTAATTGCAAAAGTAGCTTTAAAGAGAACTGCTCCTACAATAACATAGAGAACAGTACTATATGGTATTGAACCTAAATAATGTCGAATTGCCCAAAGACCTAAAAATACAGGCAACGCCACAAGAACAGCAACAAGCACAAGCAATAACACCCCGTTAACTTTTTCTATTTTAGGATTATTATTTTTTAACCGTGGCCTAAGATAACCTATAATTTTGCCTATACCTACTGTTGGATGAATTTGATCAGGAATCTCACCTAAAACAATATCAACAAAGAAAGCTAAGACAAATATCAACACAGCATTAGCAAGCAAGGTGTAATCCAATTGAAACATAAGGCTACTAACGTTTACAAATTACTATTCTTATATTACTTTACCTAATATTTCCTCTAAAACTCGTAACAACTGGACATTTTCCTCATGTCGCTTAACAGCAACACGAATATAATATGGCTCTAAACCCTTAAAACTACTACAATCCCGAATCATAATACCCCGCATAAGCAACTTTTGCGTTAACTCTGCTGCAGTAAAACCAGATTCACGAATATCAATAAAGAAAAAATTTGCGTCAGGCGCATAAACCCTAAACCCCCTAACACCCTCTAAACCCTTCTGCAAATAGGCCTTCTCTTCACAAATTAAATCACGTGTCTTCTTCAAATGATCCACATCACCTAAAGCAACCACCGCAGCTGCCTGCGCTAAACAATTAACATTCCAAGGAATCTTTACACGCATAAGCACATCAATAATCTCTTTATTCGCAATGCCATAACCCACACGCAAACCCGTCAAACCAAAAAGCTTGGTAAAACTACGCAAAATAAACAAATTAGAATACTTACCTATACGGCCAATAAACGAAAACTTTTGCTCCTCTTCTACAAACTCTAAAAAATCCTCATCTAAAAACACTAAAACACCAAGCTCTAAAGCAACATCCAAAATACGCTCTAACCCCTCTGACGGAACTAGTAAACTAGTAGGATTATTTGGGTTACAAATAAACGCCATTTTAGCCTCCACCAACTTTGCAATAAACGCATCAACATCCAACAGTTGATCATCCCCTAACCTTACAAAACAAACATCCGCACCAGCCCTCCGCACAGCACCTTCATATTCACCAAACGTCGGCGCCGCCATAACCACTAAATCACCCTCCGACAAAAAAGACCCAGCAAAAAGATACACAAGCTCAGTAGAACCATTACCCACAACAATATTTTCCACTGCAACACCATAATGCTTTGCTATAACCTCACGCAACTCTGTTGATGCAGAATCAGGATAAGCTGCAACCTGACTAAACACCGCCTCTACAGCCAACAGAGCCTTCTTAGACGTACCTAACGGATTAACACTAGAACTAAAATCCAAAAGATCTTCACACTTTATTCCACTCTTAACTGCTGCATCCAAAACTTCTCCACCATGAACACACGGCTTGAGAGTTCTAAGGTATTCTTTAACTAAACTTGAAATTGGCTTCTTCATAGATGTTACCCGCCGAGTTTTTCGAATTTACCCATATAGCTTAATGCCATAGGCATTATGTCTTTGCCCCTAATACGGCCTAACCCACCTTTATAGGCTGAACGCTCACTATACACAGTTACACCATCACAAACCACATTAACACCTGCAAAACAAACTGGCACAGCATCACCTGTATGCGCCATAGACCTACACGATGTAGCATGATCAGATGCTAAAACAATCACAGTATCTGACAAATCAACCCTATCAACAATTCTGCCGACTAGAGCATCAATTTTCTGAATAATTGCAACTTTACCTGCAACATTACCATCATGACTTGCCTCATCTGGCGCTTCTACATGAACATACACAAAATCATTACCACCCTTAAGTGCCACAAGCGCCGCATCTGCCTTTGCAAGAGTATCCGTATCAAGCTCACCTGTAACACCCACAACATCTGGAACACTCATACCACTAAACTTACCTATACCTTTAATTAAACTCGCCGCAGCAATACACGTCGCCTTTAAACCATACTTCTCTTGAAACGGCACCATTACTTCTGGCTTTTCACTCCCACTCCACGGTAAAACCGCATTTGCAGGCCTCTTACCCATAACCTTACGCTCCACATTAACCGGATGACTATTTAACATTTGACTAGTCGACTGTATAAACTCGTTAAGCACATCAGCTGTATGCTTAGCCTCAAACGAGCCATCCAACGGTGCAACTGCGCCAACAAACCCGCCAACATTAGGCAAAACCGCAGAAACATTACAAGAAAGCTTATCACCCCTCAAAACTAACGCGCCCTTAAAACCCAAACCCTGCTTAAAAAACACCTCTACATCCGAATTCATACCAAGACAAATCTGCTCTACAGCTCCACCTAAAACCTCCGCTTCAACACCACCTATCCTATCAGCCCGCTCATCCACCAAACACAAACCCTCATCAACACTAACAAAATTACACCTAAACGCCAAATCACCCTGCCTAAGCTGCAAACCAACTCCCGCAGCTTCAAACGGACCCCGACCTTTACACACAGACTCTGAATCATAACCTAAAAAAGTCAAATTAGCAACATCACTACCCGCTACAACACCGGGAGCTATAGGATCAAGTAAACCTAAAGCACCCAAACAAGCCAACCTGTTCATAAACTTGGGATTAGCTGCTTCTATAGGAGTTCTAAAATTAAGCTCCTGCAATGGACGATCAGCCATACCATCACCTACTATCAAAACACAATGCATAACAGTTAGCCCCAAAGTGCCAGTTTCATCAATTATTTAACTGTCAAGTCCAACATAGCGGATATAAAGTTTTAGTAACTTCTAACAAACCCTGCCTTATAAAAACAGAAAAAATACAGAACATTTTAATTTTCTAAACCACAAATCATCATCATAGTTGACAGTTATGAAAGAACTTGTCTTTGTAGGCTTAGGATTAAACGACGAATACGGCATCACACTAAAAGGTTTAGAAGAAACAAAAACAGCTGATACAATATTTATGGAAACCTACACAAACCACCTACCCGACTTTAACCTACAACACCTAGAAAAACTATGTAACAAAAAAAATCCAACTCATCACCCGCCAAACCATAGAAGAAGAAAACGGCCAAACCATACTACAAACCACAAAAACAGGAAAAACAGTATTTCTAGTTCCAGGAGACCCCTTCATAGCAACAACTCACATCACACTACGCATCGATGCAGAAAAAATTGGCATAAAAACCCGAATCGTCCACGGCATATCTATAATGTCTGCAATAGTTAGCCTCTCAGGACTTCACAATTATAAATTCGGCAAAACCGTAACAATCCCCTTCCCAGAAACCCCTGCCGAAACACCCTACAACGTTATCGCACAAAACAAAAAACTAGGACTCCACACCTTATGCCTACTAGATCTAAAAGAACCCGAAAACCGATACTTAACAATTAAGCAAGCCCTACAAACCCTACAAACAATAGAGACAAAAAAACAAGAAAAAATCATTACCCAAAACACAATAGCACTTGGCGTTGCACGTGTAGGCAGCAACCAACCTACCTTAAAAGCAGGATTCATTAACGATTTAATCAATTTTAACTTTGGCATGCCACCTTATAGCCTAATTTTTCCAGGTGAGCTACACTTTATGGAAACTGATGCCTTAGTTGCGTTTGCAGACGCTCCAGTTGAATTTAAGAGGTTATTTAGATGAGTCTTGAAACTTTAACTAGCAAATACATCACTTCAGCAGAAATCGTACTAAGTACTATGCAGAAAAACCCTACACCAATAAATATAACCACAGAGGCTGTTAACAGCCTTATATGTTATGTTCATGACTATTTAGCTGATGCAAAATATTATAAGGCAAGTGGCAAACTTGAAACAAGTCTAACCTCTATAGCTTATTGCGAGGGCATACTTGATGCCTTAAGACTCCTTGGAGCAGTAATGTTTGAATGGCCAACCCGAAAAACAGAAACCAACCAGTAGTAGTGCTTGCTAGCGGTGTCTTTGATCTACTACATTTAGGACACGTAAAGTTTTTAGAAGAAGCAAAACGTGCAGGCGGAAAAAACGCTAAACTCATTGTCATAATCGCACGAGACCAAACAGTTGAAAGCATTAAAGGCAGAAAACCCATAATGCCTGAAAATCAACGACGTATTCTAGTAGAGTCTCTTAAAATTGTCAACCACGCAATTTTAGGCTTTGATAACTTGGCTATAGGTGAGGTGGTAGCTGAAATCAAACCAGACATCATAGCTTTAGGGTATGACCAAGAAACAATGACGCAAAATGTGGAAGCCTACTTAAAAACACATAATTCGCCAATACAGCTTGTTAGAATTAGCAAATTCGAGGCAGACGCTTTAGATAGCTCATCAAAGATTAAACAAAAAATAGTTGAGAAGTTTCATAGATGATTGTCAAAATTCAAAAAAATTCTCAAAAATACAAAATAACCTACATTCTAATTGCTCTAAACATTGCCCTCTACGTTTATTGTGCAATAATTAGCGGAAGCTTCCTAGAGCTTGACACTTCTGTAGCTTTAGTACTAGGCCAATCTAATCGGTTAATTTTAACTTATGGTTTTCCTTATTACTATTATCAACTCTTTACTTCAATGTTTATCCACGCTGATATAATCCATATTGCAGGTAACATGATGTTTCTGTTAATCTTTGGTTTACGCGCTGAAGAAATGTTTTCTATGCCCCAATACTTAGGCGTATACCTTCTTGGTGGACTAACCGGAAACATATTAACCCTCTTCTTTGGACCAATAGATTACCTCTCAGTTGGCGCTTCAGGCGCAATATTTGCCCTATTTGGAGCCTGTATAATTTACAACAGAAAAGCTGCTCAACAATCAATCATTGGCGCACTAATATTTGCAGCCTTCTTATTCCTCATAAATATGGGTGAAAACGTCAACATCTTTGCACATCTAGGCGGGCTAGTCTTCGGATTAACTGCAGGATATTTTCTTGCTTCAAGACGCAAACACGAAGAACAAAACACTTACACAATCAACTACAACGCTTACCCGTCGACAAACTATCAACATCAAAAGGAGACGTAAAAACCTCTACTTTCACCTTATTACCATCCCTAAGATTCAACTTACTGCGCAAATAAACTGGTGCTACCACTTCTAATACTGACATGTCATAATGACTGCGCGTAGCTATCACCAAAACACCCCTAATCTTGTTCTCAATTAACACAGGATAACATTTCACAAGACCAAAACTACGATCATCACTCTTAAACCCATCAATCTCAACAGCCGGATACGTATCCAACTCCATACGAGTCTTTACATCATAATCACTTACCAACCTAAGATTCAACGTACCCTGAAACGGCTCAAACCCAAACCTTTCTGCAATCTGCATACGATAATTATCTTTTGAAATATAATACGCCCCCTCACCAAAACCCGTAAAAACCAAACCTTCCAAAGTAACCGAAGGCGGATACACAACCTCAACAATCCCTTTAAGACACGAATAAAGCCTAACCAATTCACGCATACCCAATTCATCAACCTTTACCAAACTACCCTCTGATGTAACACTACGTTTAATCCAACCCTTACGCTCAAGTTCAATAAGATACCGCGAGGCAGTCTGCTGTGAAATTCCTAATTTTTCTGCCAAAAAATCTGTAGACACCTTCGTAACCCTGCGAAACGCCCCCATCTCTGACAACTTTAAAACCATATACACATACTGCCAACGCTGCCTCTCCGTCAAAACCCTCACCAAAACAATTTATATTAAACAGTCATCAATATTAAGTTCTCTTAAACCTAAAAATGAAAAAAATGCTGCTTACTCACTGTTGTGATTTTATTTTACGCCTTTTTAGAATTTAGTTTACGATGCAACATTAACTCTTCAATGACAAACAGAATCATTGCAACTATAGTCATTCCTGTTAAAAACAGAAAACTTGTTTCAATTACTAAACTTTTAACAACTAAACTAAGAAACATTATGCATACTTCCATAGCGAATGCGCCTATAAAAAAGAAGGAATAAAACACCAAACTGGGCAACAGGTTCTTGCCAACCCATACGTACCCATTAATTGATGTTTTCTTTTTTAGAAAAGTTGCCATAGCTATTTTTCTCTATTAGACCAAGTTTTTCGAGTTTTTGAAGGTGACGATGTGCAACACTTGGACTACTAAGTTATCAAAAGAGGACAAACGGAAATTTTTGCTTGTAGCATAGCGAAAACGGCGTTCGCTTCAAGGCATTACGCCCCAAATGGCGTATACTCGTCAAAGAAAAGGGTGTTGATATCGCAATAATTGACATGCTACTTCTCGACACACGTATAAACAAATATCATCTTATGGGAACTTTTATCGCCGTTTTAGTTCTACAAATCCTCTCATTTGTAGCCCAAAACGAGCGCGACAAAATCACAACCTACGTAATCGTCCACTCTGCCATCTTTAAACGCACAATCTCACGTCACATAAACACCACAACCACCCTCAAAGTCACCACCAATAACTACCTCGTCTCTCTCTACAAAAATACCCTGCCACCCGAATTAACCGACCTCGCAACATGAAATTTTTTTGACCTACCTATTGACTTTTCCACCCAAATACCATAATTAATACACTGGTGGACATGTTTCTTGTTATGTTTTTCTTATGGCTAAAATTAAACAACAAACATATAAAATCATAACAAAAACCGTCCTAAAATAAATTTTCAAACAGTCCAACAAAACATTAATTATCAATGTTTACCTTTAAACAGCACAAAAATTCTTAATAAAAAGCAAGAAAGATTCTACATAACACTTCACATTCAATCCTAAGGCGTATATAACTATGGAAAAAATATCCCTTGACAAAAATGGCATGATGTTCCCCATGTCTCTAGGCATAGTCGGGGTAAACGTAACTGCTAACCAGCCAAACTTTACAACAGTAAGCTCCATAGCAACCGCAAGCCTTGATCCACCACTTATCTCTTTTAGTCTAAACAAAGTACGATTCTCAAACAAATACATAATAGAAAAAAAAGCCTTCAGTCTAAATTTTCCCACAGCTAACTTGATCAACAAAACTGACTACTGCGGCTTAGTCTCAGGCGAAAACGTTGACAAATCCCAACTCTTCCAAACATTCTACGGCACCCTGCCAGACGTACCTATGATAAAAGAGTGCCCTCTAAACATAGAATGCAAACTAGTAGCTGTTGTTGACCTGCCTAAAAACGAACTTTTCATAGGACAAATCATAAACGCATACAGTGAACAAAAATACCTTACAAACGGCAAACTCGACACAACAAAACTAGGCCTTTGCACCCTAAACTTTGCAGACTCAAGCTACCGCACAC
>JAITMO010000117.1 GCA_031277345.1 Candidatus Bathycorpusculum soli | reverse complement strand
GTGGCGCGTGAAAAGTTGCCGTTTGGGGTGATTCAGATTGGTCATGCTTTGCGTAATGAGATTTCGCCGCGTCAGGGTCTTATACGTTTGCGTGAATTTACGATTTCTGATTTAGAGTTTTTCTTTGATCCTAAGGATCAGAGTTGTAGGTTTATTGGGGAGGTGGAGGATGAGGTTTTGCCGATTTTGTTGTGTGATACGCGTTTAAAGGATTGTGAGGATGTTACTTTTTTTACTGTTAGGGATGCTTTGGATAAGGGGGTTATTCTTTGTGAGTGGCAAGCGTTTTTTATGGCGTTGGCTAAGCGTCTTTTAGTGGAGTTGGGGGTACCTGTTGAGAGACAACGGTTTCTTGAAAAGTTGGCTTGGGAGAAGGCGCATTATAGTGCGCAGAGTTTTGATCAGGAGGTTTTGGTTGATCGCTGGGGTTGGGTTGAGGTGTCGGGTCATGCTTATCGTACGGATTATGACTTGGCTTGTCATATGAAGGCTAGTGGTGTTGATTTGCGGGTGTATAAAGAGTATTCTGAGGCTGTTGAGCGGGAGGAGTTTGTTGTTAAGCCTGTTATGTCAAAGTTTGGTCCGGCTTTTAAGGGTGATGCGGGTAAGGTTGCGGTGGAGTTGGCTAAAATTTCGCCAGATATTGTTGTTGCGGACATGGATAGGGATGGTTTTGTTATGGTTGGTGATTATCGGGTTTTTAAAGAGCAGGTAGAGATTGGTCATCATAGATCTGTTGAGCGGGGTACACGGTTTGTTCCTCATGTTGTTGAGCCTAGTTTTGGTTGTGATAGGTTGTTTTATGTAGCTCTTGAATATGCATATAAGGTTAAGGAGAATAGGGCAATTCTAAGTTTTCCGCGGTGTATAACGCCTATTCAGGTGGGTATTTATCCGTTAATGGGTAAAGATGGTCTTGATGTTAAGGCGTTGGAGCTTCAGAGGCAGTTAACGCATGCAGGGTTTATGACTGATTATGATGAGTCAGGCTCTATTGGTAGGCGTTATGCACGTGCGGATGAAGCGGGTGTAGCTTTGGGAGTAACTGTGGATTATGATACGTTAAGTGATGATACAGTAACTATTCGGGATAGAGATAGTTGGCAGCAAATACGTATAGCTATTAAAGACTTGCCTGTATTGTTGCATCAATACTTTGCAGGCAAGATAGACTTTGAATCTTTGGGTAATTTGGTTCAAAGTAAGTAGCTACCTTTTTTAATGAACACGTATACTAGTGCAGCAGGAGTACAGAACAGTTTGGTCCTTCCGGCAGAAACAGAAGAGCGTGTAAAGCGTAGAGCGTTAAATGCATGTTCAGATAATTTACGTAAAGTTGTAGATGTATCAAGAAAAATTCCACAGTTAGTAGAATACTTTGCATCTGGAGATAAAGAAAACGCAAAAAAGTTGGTAACAGATATACGAGCTAACGCGGAAGAAGTTGGCATCTCACGTCGACTGGTCAGTCAAGAGCTTGCTGAAATAGGAGCCATTTTGATAAGCCGGGAGGATTTTTTAAAGTTCACCAATCTTTCAAGTGAAATAGCTGATTTTTCAGAAGGCATAGCTTTTTATCTAATAGAAATTATGGAACACAACTGGATAGTATCTCCAGACATCAAAAAAGACCTTATAAAATTATCATCAGCTGTACTTGATGCAGTGCTTAAACTTCGAGAAACCATGATGGTTCTTAATTACGGATCACAAAAAACGTTAGAACACGCTAAAGACGTAGAAATAGCTGAACGTATAGTTGATGACCAATATCGTGCATTAATCATAAAAGTCTTAAGCGCCAAACTAGATATACCAGTGCTATTTCTACTGCGAGATGTGTTACAGTTACTAGAAAATTCAGCAGATAAAGCAGAAGACGCAGCCGACATAGCACGTACTCTCTCAATGGTAATGTAAAGTGTCCCAAAACCTTGAAAAACAACAAAAAATCAAGGTTGAACTCGTAGACAATTTCCTAATTGTATGGAACCCAAAAGAAGGCGCATACCTCTATAAAACAGCTTACTACGGTAAGCCCTTAGGTATTTCAAAACCAAAAATACCTGAATTTGATGTACCTCTAATTTTAGATTTAATGGAAGGCGTATATTTAGCAGAAACAAAACAAATAGAAGTCATTGAGAACAAAAAACCCGTTAGCCTTAAAGTTCTGCAAAAAAAAGCAATGCAACTCTACGAAGAATTTGAAGATAAATACGCTATTTATCATGACTTACGTACAAACGGATTAATAGTTACTCCGGGAATAAAGTTTGGTTGCGACTTTGCCGTCTACAAATACGGTCCAGGCGTAGAACACGCACCCTACATGGTCTCAGTAAAACCCCAAGATAGTACGCTTTCAGCAACTGAAATAGTAAAAGCTGGCCGATTAGCAACAACCGTACGTAAACGCTTCATAATAGCTATACCTTCACAACAAATAGAAAGTAAAGAAAGAGAAAAACCAAAATACCTAATTTTTAAATGGTTCAAAGCTTAACCATAAACAAAGCTTGTTAAACGGGGGCTAATAAAATTTGATTTGTAAATACACCTTTCTTAACTGTTTGATGGGGATAAACTTTAGATCCAGAAAATATTGAACCCTCTTCTATTGTTACATCGTCAGCTATCACGGTTAAATCAAAAAGTTTTGTAGGACACTGCTTACTAGAACAAATAGTTACATATCTGCCTACAATACTATCCAACACTTCAGTATACTCACCAATAACTGCTCTATCCATAACTGCAGAACCTTTAACCACCGCATTTTTGCCAATATACGTAAAATTATCAATACAACAATCAGATAAAAACGCTCCATCGTCTATTTGACAATGACGACCAATCAAAACAGCGCCCTTTACATGAATTTTTTTCTGACGAATCTGCGCTAAAATACGCTCACGACACAACACCGAATGACTACTCTCGCCCTGCACCCAAACACAACAATCCTCATCAGAATATACGCATTCACCAAAAACATGCTGCAACAAAAAACCTCTATGCAACAAACTCTTCATAGCTGCCAAATAATTCGCAGGCGTACCCACATCAAACCAGCTGCCTTTAAGAGTATAACCATAAACCGGATACCCAGCCTCAATAACATACGGGATAAAATCATAACCAAAATCAAGACGACCTCGCTCTTTAACTAACTGCTCCAATTCTGCATCCTTAAAAATCTGTCTAACCCTTGGAGACATAACATAAAGACCCGTATTTGCAAGATTACTAGGAGCATTGTTAGGTGAAGGCTTCTCAACAAACCGTTTAATCCGACCATCCACACCAATATCAGCAACACCAAACCCCTCAACATTATCAACCTCTCTAAGCACAATCGTCAACGCAGCATCCCTTCCTCTATGAAAATCCATCAACCCTCTAAGGTCAACATCAAAAACATTATCACCCTGCACAACAAAAACATCTCCATTCAAATCAAAATACTCCAAATTAATACGTGCTGAATCAGCACTACCCAAATCAACAACATCATGCTGATACTTTATATGTAAACGCGGCTCAACACCATAATACGCACTAAACCCAATCCCAGACCCAAAACAATCACAAAGATTACGATAATTAACATACCCCTTCACACCAAAAACCACATTCCGAACACCCTGAAAAACCAAAGAAACCAAAGAAAACTCAACAAGAGGCCTATTCAATAACCGCAAACAAGCCTTACTAGTCTCAACAGTCAAAGGCAATAAACGCGAAGCCCGTCCACCAACAGGAATAACAACCCACAAATCATCTAAACCACAAACATCAACCATCGAAACACCATCAACAACATCAACCAAACAAATCACCAATAACAACACATAAACATAAACAAACTTTTAAAAATTACCACCACACAACACCCACAAAAACCAAAAACAACAACATGGAGACCACAACATGAACTCAACCATACATGTGGACTCTATATGTATTTTTAACAAAGTTAAGGAGGTGCAACGTGATAAAATTGTTTAGAAATAGGTTAATAACCTATGTTATTAACATAAAAATTTGATCTAGATAACTAATTTCCCTCTTTAATTAGTGTAGACTATAAAATAAAACATCATATGTTAATAACATAAGAAATCAACAAAAAAATTCCAAAAAATAAAAACAAATTAAATGTTAAATGTGATGCGTAATTGACACGGCAGGCTGATCCTAAAGTTAAAGATAACATTCATGTACGTGCCAGAAGCGAAACTGAACGCCGCATCATAGGAGAACTAAAACAATTAGCCCTACAAGACCAAGTGGAAATAGCCGACCTAATTTTTGAAGGCATCGACCTCATGTTCAAAACCCACCACTGGCCACCCGGAAACCGTGCGCGATGTCATCTGACACTGGAATTTCCTGAACATCGGGATAAGGCTCTTAGAAATGCCTCAAGGACAACACCTTACCTGAAACCGAAAGACGTAGGGAACAATCGCATGGTATATGAAAGCAGAGAATACGAAAGGCTGTCAATGCACACTGCTCGGCAAGTCCTGCGTAATATGGTAAAAGCTACACTGTTTAAAATTCAATCACCAGGAGGCAAACGGTGGTCTTGATAACACTTGATACTCACCTCCGATAAATTCATGTTACGCTTTACCCTGACAAATTGTTCAAATGCTGAATTGATTGTAACGCTCACCGTTGACCTTTGCAAATTGATGACGTTTTTCATAATTATCCCCCTTTTCATAGTAAAGGGTATGTCAAAACGCGCAAAATTAGACGCTCTGATTACCCCGAAAATTTGTGAATAATCAGAACGACTAAAGAAAGAAATAACTTGTCAATCTTGTCCGAATGTGTTATAATGAAAAGCGGACAAACCCTTTAATCATGCGGGCTTGTCCGTTTGGCTGTGAAAATTGTTACACCGTCAAGGGCTAAAATTTGCGGTCGTGATGATTAACAGTTAGGCAGATTTTTCCAATTTGTCCAGTAGTGTAATTTTTTCAATAACGGTGCGGATTTGCGCCACATGAATGACTAATTATTTCTCGATTAGTCGTATTGATTACTTCCATGTCTAAAATTATATTACGATTTATCCGAGATGTCAAACATTATTTTTGTTTTTCACTCTGCCCATGTCCTTCTCGTTTGTTTGTGCGCTCGCGAGAGGCTCGGCGTAGAATCGCCCCATTTGGGCGTTGCGGGGCAGTTGCCGAGCCTTTCAGCTTATCGCCCCTATTTGGGGCGTAACGCCTCAGAAGCGAGTGCGGGTTTTTTAGAGCGATGGCGGGAATTTTAATGACTTCTGTGCCAGCCTTTATCATGTACTATGTAAGTGCCTAACTTCGCCCAGTTGTCCGAATCACCCATGTTAAAACCATGCTTCTATAACTTCTAGAAAATTGCGTTTAGGCACTATGCAACAAAACCGCACACAACCTCATACCGCACACAACCTCATACCGCACACGCCGATCATAAATAACTTCTAGAAAATTGCGTTTAGGCACTATGCAACCGCATATCCATGAATAAATTCTACGTGCCTCTATCACATCGCGTTAACAACTCTTTTAAGTGTTCGTAAATATCGTTCTTTTTATCGCCCGCTAAATACTTATAGGCCTCGTAATGTAATTCTATAAATTTACTGTATTCGTTGTGGTGCCCTGTAGTACTGTTGAATACATACGCTGAATCTAATGTTTTATTTTCGAGCGTTTTCATAACAAATTGTGCTACTGACTCGCTTGCTTCAGATCTACGATTATAATATGAGTACTCGAACAGCGCCCAACATAAAAATGTTTCAGGCACAAGATAGTTGTATTTATTGTTTATTTCTTCGGCTTTTTCAGGTTTACTCTGTGT
>JAITMO010000084.1 GCA_031277345.1 Candidatus Bathycorpusculum soli | reverse complement strand
TGCCGTAACATGCGCACGACAACGAGCTGCAACCATATTGAGCTTAACTAATACCATTGGCTCAACTCTAACACGCATATCCCGCGTCTACATCGGAACACAGGCGGGTCCAGAAATTGGCATTGCAGCAACCAAAACGTTTACTTCCCAACTTTCAGTACTTGCACAATTAGCATTACGCTTAGCCAAAAAACGGGGTAAAGTATCACAATCTGAAATTGACACACTTGAAATGCAACTTGACAAATTACCCACTACTGTAGACACAATTGTCAAAACACAAGAACCTAAAATCAAACAAATTGCCCACAAATACGTCGGCTCTAAAGTGCTTTTCTTCCTTGGCCGAGGTATTAGTACAGCTACTGCCTTTGAGGGCAGACTAAAACTTATGGAAACAGCCTACATTCCATCTGTTGTATTTCCAGCTGGCGAAAGCAAACATGGCCCCATTAGTCTAATTGAACAGGGATTACCTGTAGTGTTTGTTTGCCAAAAAGATGACACACATAAAACCGTAATTAGTAGCATCATGGAAATGAAAGCTCGTGGCGCAAAAATTCTCGCCATACTAGAAGAAGATGATAAAGAAATTAAAGCTTTAGCCGATGACTACATTGAAGTTCCAAGCAACATTCCAAGCGTACTTTCACCAATTCCATTTGTTGTACCCCTACAACTCTTAGCATACTACATGGCTTTAGAGCTCAACTATAACCCTGACTCACCACGCAATTTAACAAAAGCAGTCACAGTAAAATAACCCCCACACTTTTTTTTAACTCTCTTATTAACGGTGTAAAGTTGATTGTGGCACAAACTAGTAAAGGGGTGGTTACTATGATTTGTACGCCGTCGTATTTTATTGGAGGTGAAGTGATATAATATCTTGCAAGATAACCAACATTTTTTCTGTCCCAGCTCTTTGGTTTTGTTGTGTGTTCGTGGAGAGATTTTCTCAAGCGACGGCTCGAGATTTGACTGATTGACATTTTCCAAAAAGTTAAATTCTTTTTGTAAAAAATAAAGCTCATTCACAAAAATACGCTTATCCTTATCAGACAAAGACATTTTAAGAGCCACTACACCGCTAAATTATAAGCATAGCTTTAACCCGGGAATTTTAGTTTTTAGGTAATACGTGTTTTTAAGTTTTTGAATTATTAGCAATGAAATAGATAGTTAAAATGCAAAATTCAAAACAAACATGAAACAAATTTAATTACATTTCCATATTACACCAACACATTTAAACATTAAACACAACAAAACATATATACCTAATAGGTATATACGAAAACGTTATAGCATGTTGAAATTACATTGATATTGTTTTTATTAGTGAAACATTTAAAATTAGCTTATTTTTCCAATATTTCATTCTAACTTTGTTTTTAACTCACACAAGAAACTATCAATATCTATGTAACTTACTATAACACTTAAACGCACATTGTCTTGCAACCGCCGTGTGCAAACCAGTTTTTAATATCACTTCCAGCCATTACCTTTAACATCTGCTACAAAGCAACCTGCAACTCTTCAAAAATTCTAGTCTTAAGCTTTCTCAAAGCCACCTTCAACTTTGACCACAAAAAACTTGATTAAAACCCACAAAAAAACAGACAAAAACAATACCGTCACACACACTCCACCAAAAGACCCAAAATATCCCCTAACTTTATGAACCGAAAAATTATCTAAAACCAACATATTCTCCCCTTATAATAGGCACAAGACAACAATACTTCTCATACTCACCAGATAAATAATTATTTAACGACTCTCGAAAAGACAAAAAAATTATCAGACACATAAAAACAAGTTTTTGTCTTATAAAAACGTTAAAATAGACTAAACTTTCATTTTTAGATATGTAGTAGAAGTGAGTTTAATGAATGAAAGTATTGCTGTTATTGGCGCAGGTATGATGGGTAGTGCTATAATTAAGAGTCTTGTTATAAATGGTTATAAGGGTCAAATTACTGCTGTAGATTTTCAAACTCAAAAGTTAGATGATCTAAAAGAGTTAGGGATTAAAACTTGTTTTGATAATTGTGTTGCAACTAAAGAAGCAGATATAATTTTTATTGTTGTAAAGCCAGGTGATGTGGGGAAGGTTCTAAAAGAGATAAATTCTGTGGTTAAGGGTAAGTTGGTTATTTCGGTGGCGGCAACGGTGTCTTTATCCTTTTTACGTAAGAATATCTCTGAAGCTAAACTGGTTCGTATTATGCCTAACTTAGGCGTTATGGCGCAGGCATCATATACAGCTTTTTGTTGTGATTCAAACGTTACTGTAGCGGAGAAACAGAAAATTCAAACTCTGCTAAACATGATGGGTCTATCGGATGAGGTAGAAGAGAAACATATGGATGCTCTAACAGCCGTTAGTGGCAGTGGTCCAGGTTATATGTCAATTATTGTAGAAGCATTAACATATGCAGGGCTTAAAGTAGGATTACCTCGAAATATTGCCCTAAAAAGTGCAGCCCAAACTATGCTAGGCACAGCAAAACTTGTTTTAGACTTAAAAGAAGAACCCGCAAAAATAAAAGATATGACAACCACTCCAGGTGGCACCACTATTGAGGCAATATATCAAATAGAACAAAGCCAAATAAGACCTGCCATGATACGCGCTATAGAAGAAGCAACTAAAAAAAGCAGCCAAATACGCGAAAGACTCAACATAACATAGCAAAACAAACAATAATAATAACGAGAAAACGCAATAATGACAAAAACAACAATGCCCATATGTTTTGAGGCTATAATCTTTGATTGGGATGCAACTTTAGCTAATACTCAACAGGCTATTTTATTTTCTTTTCAACAAACTCTAAAAAAAATCAATTTAACAATACCTGACAAACACATTAAACGCTGCATAGGAATAGGAACCGCAGAAACCTTTCGAGAAATACTACAACAAAAAACAATAAAACAACAACAGCAACAACCTATTGATGAGGAATTAATTAAACAACTAGTAGAAAGTAAAAGTCAAATTCAAATTAGCCTAAAAAATAAAATACACCTTTTTCCAGGCGCAATTGAGATATTAAACACAGTAAAACAAAACAAAATTAAAATAGGCTTAGCCTCCATGAATAACCAATCCGTAATTAACACACTAATTTATGACAAAAAAATAGAAAAATATTTCCAATCCATTGTAACCGCTGAAGACGTTACACAGTCTAAACCACATCCAGAAATTTTCTTAAAATGCGCCCAACAATTAAACACAACGCCCCTAAAATGCATAGTAATAGAAGACTCACTTGTTGGCGTTAAAGCCGCCAAAACAGCCGGCATGCACTGCATCGCCATCACAACAGGCGCATACAACAAAAAAGAATTAGAACAAGAAAAACCCAACATAACCGTCACAAACCTAAAACAAGCCCAAACCTACCTAACCAAAATAATACCCACACTAAATAGATAACAAACAGACACAAAAAGAGAGCATTACTATGGTAAATACTAAACATGGTTATGATCACTATGAGTTGCTTAGTGCATTACAAAAATATATACGCAGAGGCA
>JAITMO010000071.1 GCA_031277345.1 Candidatus Bathycorpusculum soli | reverse complement strand
TTGAAATCAAGTGTTTCAAACTCTTTTGCTACCCAATCCTTAACTTTGTTACTCATAATGGCGGTACTCAAAAATAAGTTGTGCTTCTTTTATAAAAAAATTCTGTGGGTCAAGTTAAGTCATTAGTTAATGTTAACTAAATGTATCCTAACAGACACTACAGAATATTAAAGCAGTTCCAGAAAGGCAAACCAAGAACATTTCAAACCATTTATTAAGACCAGTTTAAGAAGCAAGATTATAAGTAAGCTTAATACATTGTTTTGCGTATTACAGTCATAAAAGGCGAATAGTTATGGAAAGATATGGGTTTCAATCACAGTTTCCTTCTTTACGGGAAATTCCACAAATGCATGTGATCCCTCAGACAGAACAAAATCAACAACAGACCCAGAGCAATCAAGCACCACAAGGCATGGTATGGATGCCAGGTGCAACAACCGTTGGTATTGTTTGTGTTGATGGCATTGTTTTGGCTTCAGAGAAACGTGTAACGTATGGCGGGTTTATTATGAGCCGTGGTGGTAAGAAGGTTTTTAAGGTAACAAACCAGATTGGTGTGGCTTGTGCAGGTCTTGTTGGAGATATGCAGGTTCTTGCAAGGGAAATGGAAGCGCAGGCTAAGCTATTTAGCATGGATGTTGGGAGAAAAATTAGTGTACGTGCAGCATCTAAACTTATGGCAAATATTCTTTTTAACCGCAGATATGCGCCATTGTTTACTCAAACAATTATTGGTGGTTTAGATGAAGAAGGTCCTGCATTATTTGTTTTGGATGTTTTAGGTTCACTTATTCCAGACAAGTATGCGGCAGTGGGTTCGGGAACAGAAACTGCCATTAGCGTTATTGAAGAGGCATACAAAGAATCAATAAATATTGCTGAGGCAAAAGAGCTCATAAAAAGAGCGATTAAATCTGCAATAAATAGAGATGCAATGAGTGGTGATGGCATCGATTTCCTTATCATAACCAAAGAAGGTACAATCGAAGAATCCATCAAATTTTAAACACTTTTTTAATATTTATTTTAACTTTAAATCTTGTTTACATTCGGCTCGTTGGTTATTTATGAGGTTAAGATGTTGTTTGATTTGACTGATGATGAAGGGAGATTTTTAGTTAATCTTGTACGGGATACTGTGAAAACGTTTATTGATAAGGGTCAAACATTAGGGCCGCCTAAAGATACTAAGCAGAAATTTTATGAAAAGTGCGGTGTTTTTGTAACTATACATATGATTAACAAAAACGGAAAAAAGTTACGTGGTTGTATAGGCTATCCTTACCCGTCAAGTTCGTTGATAGAAGACGCTATTGATGTTGCTATAAACGCGGCAACAAAAGATCCACGTTTTCCACCTATGAAGGTTAACGAGATAAATAAGTGTGTTTTTGAGGTTAGTGTTCTAACACCTATAGAGTTAATACAAGTTAACAATCCCAAAGAGTACGTTAAACAAATCAAACTTGGGCAAGATGGCTTAATTGTAGAGAAAGGATACAGTAGAGGGTTGCTCTTGCCTCAGGTACCTGTTGAGTTAGAGTGGGGAAAGGAAGAATTTCTTTCTCAATGCTGTATAAAAGCAGGATTAACTCCGAATAGTTGGTTAACAAAAGACATCAAAATTTACAAATTCAATGCAATAATTTTTGAAGAACAAACACCAAATGGCAGAATTGAACGTTTGAACCTATAATTTACAGATTTAATTTTATTAGATATTTTCTATGATTTCAACAGTTCTATCTAAGCCATTAAATTTGCTAGAGAAGTGATTAAGCCCAAGAATGTTTTTTTTGTAATTCTGGAAGTTTTGGTCCATTTCATGCATAGCCTTGATGAGTTCTTTTTGGTTTTTAACTTTGAACGAACAGTGTAAGTCACATAGTTTTGTGGCGTTACCATCTTGTTCAAGCTGTGTTGGAATACATATACTGGGTTTGGCGTATTTTATGGTTTCAAAGCAGGTTATGTGTCCGCCGCTAAAGATAACGTATTTGGCGTTTTTCATAGCGGCTTGTCGTTCAGCGGTGGAGAGCCAGCTGTGGATTTCACAATTATTGATTCTCACAAAAGTTTTTTTACCTGGAATACCAAGGCTTATTATTGTTTTAGTAGAAGATTTCTGAAGAACTGGAAGTAGAGTTTTAAGTATTTTTGAGCGGGTACCTATTGGTCCGCTTACAGGAGCAAAAATGTGTTCATTTATACCTTGTATTGGTGTTGTGTCCATAAAAGCACCGACATATTCGATTTTGGTTTCAAAAGATGAGCCATGCAGGTTTCCTATGTTATAGTCAGAAATGGTGTAAGGTGGGGGGTTGTCAGGTATGACAATTTTTGCAGTTTGTTTAACGTACCTATCTGCTAAAAGTTTACCAAAGTTCAAGAGCTGTATAAGTCCATATTTTGGGCATAAAAAATTTGTAATGTAAACAGAAGGAATCGCAGATTTAGCAGCCATTCGCAGAGCAGCTATATCACCATCAGCGATCAATACATCAGGGTTAATATCACGCATCTTTGCTCTTAAATCATACGATCTATGTATAATTTCCATTGCATTAGAGTACTTTACCTCAAATTTTTGAGTCTCTGAATTAAACACGGGTAATGGAGCTACCATGTTAACTATTGACGCGGGTATAATAATACCAGAAGTATTTTCATACCAAGAAATTGGCATACAGTTATATACAAACTCAAATTCTTTTTTAAGCAGATCATAAGGTTTACCGCCTGAAAGAAAAAATACCTCATGACCCGCTTGCTTTAGTCGCTTACCTAATGGAATAATTCGTGAAACGTGGCCTAACCCTAATTCTGAGCAGGTAAACAACAGACGCATACAACCACATCAAATGAGAACAATATTAATTTCTAAATGAAGAAAATAATGGAAGCATTTAAACCTTTGATAAATAAAGTTACAATCATGTTCATGCCTAGAAAACTTGTTGAAGAGCAACTCATAACCCTGCTAAAAGATGATGTAGGACAAGGAGACGCTACAGTAACTGCAATTATACCATCAGGTATTACAATAACAGCAGAAGTAATAGCTAAAGAGGATGGAATAGCCGCAGGCATAAAAGAAGCAACTATACTTGCCCAAGCTATGGATTTAAAAGTTAAAACCTACGTCACAGATGGTGAACAAATAAAAAATAAACAGATTCTAATACAAATAACAGGTGATGCTCAAACTATTCTAACAGTTGAACGCACACTTCTTAACTTGTTATCTCGCATGTGTGGCATCGCAACAACCACACGTGAATTTACGGAAAAGCTGAAAAAAGTAAATTCTGCAACAAAAATTGCTGCAACCCGAAAAACAGCGCCAGGCCTACTCTACTTTGACAAAAAAGCAGTAGCCACAGGTGGCGGTGACCCACACAGATTGCACTTAGACGACATGATTTTAGTCAAAGACAATCATATAGCAATAATCGGCGACCCTGTAAAAGCAGTAAAAATAGCAAAAGAAAACGCCTCCTTTAGTAAAAAAATTGAAGTAGAAATAACAAAAACATCAGACATTCTAAAAGTCGCCAAAGCAGGAGCAGACATAATCATGCTAGATAATTTCACACTCAAAGAAGTCAACATAGCAGTTGAAACACTCAAAAGAGCAAATCTGCTTAACAAAGTCCTGCTGGAAGTAAGTGGGGGAATAAACAAAGACACTTTAATAGATTATGCACGAACTGAAGTGGACATTATTAGCATTGGATCATTAACACATAGCACTAAAGCATTAGATCTTAGTTTAGAAGTATCTAAAAAATAGATAAGCAATGGGTGCCCTACATGAATAATATCATCCAAGCTTCCGCTACAGCGCCTACTGCAAGTAATCCAGCGGATATACCAATAAATATTGCAGTCCATCTTAGATAATACCAACGCTTCTGAGTTAACCGCCGAAACACCCAGACACTCTCAGCCATGCCTAACGAATACGTCGCAAATTCTATCCAAAAGATAGGCGTGATCATCAACGCTAATAAAGCAATAATAGGTGTCAAAGGCACACCAGGCAATAATTCCTGCCCCATAGAAACTGCATTTAAAGCTATACCTGTTGAAAACAAAACAAACAATCCAAATACAAATCCAAACACAGGAATAAACATCAACAAACAAAGACGAAAGTTATTAACAAAAATTGCAGAAGACAACGAAGCCAAATCAGTATTCGCTTCCAAAAGCTGACTAGTTTGACTTGAAAGTATGCTTGCATCTTCCTCGCTTAATGGCACCAAAGTTCCAGCTAACGTAGCCATAACAGATAAAACAAAAATAAAAAACAACGAAAAAATTCTCTTCCGTTTAACTGAAGAATTTTTCCAAAAAGACAAAACGGTACTCAACTCTATGTACTCCATTAAACTTTGGACAATTAAACACATCACATAAATTAAACATTTCTATCCACCCTCAAAACGCTACAACAACAAAAACAAATAAACATTAATCGTTAAAATTAGTCTTTAAACCTAAGGCTAAAAGATACATTTCGGAACTTTTTGCTCGACTAGCATCAGGTTTAACAATTTTAACCTCATCAAAATGTCCTTTAACTGTTTGTACGAACTCTTCCATTAAATCACCTTGAAAAAGCTTTACAAAAAAGTTACCGCCAGAACGTAAAATCTGGAGAGCAACATCTAAAGATTTAGAAGCTAAATCAATTTGTATAGCATGGTCAACTTCCCATACACCAGTAACATTTGGCGCCGCATCAGAAACTACTGCGTCAGGTTTTCGCGGTAAAAATGATAATATCTGTTCGGCAATAGTAGGATCAGTTAAGTCTCCAAGAATTGTACGAACGTACTCTTGAGGAAAAGGTTCAATTGGTTTAAGGTCTACACCTAAAACAAAACCGCGTCTGCCAACTATTTTTCTAGTAGCTTGAATCCATCCGCCAGGGGCGGCACCTAAATCTACAACAACATCATGTAAGTTTATGAACCCGTATTTGTTGTTAACTTGAACTATTTTGTATGTAGAACGAGAACGGTAGTTTTCAGCTTTAGCTTTTTTGTAGTAAAATTCGTTTTTTCTTTCACGTATCCACGCTTTCGGCAAGGAGATCATCCTCAGGTACACTTGTCTCATTTGATGTGGCAATCGTAATAGTTTGGGCTGGTTTTTCGGTTCCTAAACCTAAAATCCAATCAGTTAGCTTTTGGCATGTTTTAGGAGAAACAACTGTTGTTGGGTCACATCTTGCGTTGTCTGGACATAATAAGCAAGGACAATCAACAATAGTTTCGATAGATGCAGGGAGTCTTTTTGGATAAAGTCTGTAGGTCCATCGACCATCTTGTAGCTCTTTTTCTCGTCGGATAAGCCCTTTTTCTTCTAGTTTTATTGAGACTCGGGATCCTTCTCGGCTACTTGCGCCTAGTTCTCGCCATAAGTCTGATTGAAGTACACCCTGATAACCTGTGTTCACCACATAATAAAGTGCTTTTTGTTCAAGGTCATTGCGTTTAGGCATGCTAAGATCAGTTCCAGATTATGTAATAAATGCTTGTTTCAGATAAAAATATGTATCCCTCTAGAACCTTCATTTATATGGTTAATGCACAGAAAACATCACTAAGTAGTGATATGTATTGTTTAGGTATAGAGTCTACAGCAGACGATTTCGGCGTGGGCATATCTAGATTTGACGGAGAAATTCTCACAAATACAGTAAATGGTTACGTACCAATTGAAGGCGGGATTCATCCAAGAGAGGCTGCACGTCATCATGCAGAGGTTGCAGACCGAACTCTTTGTCAGGCTTTAACTGATGCAAAAATAAAGCCTAAAGATCTTACATGTATCGCTTTTTCTATGGGTCCAGGATTAGGTCCTTGTTTACGTACAGGAGCAACTGTTGCTCGCACGTTAGCAGCATATTTGCGTATACCGTTAATTGGTGTGAATCATTCCATTGCACATATTGAAGTTGGGAAATTAAAAACTGGTGCAATTGATCCAGTTACACTTTATGCTTCAGGGGGAAACACTATGGTTACTGCGTTTGAATCTAAGCGGTATCGAGTTTTTGGTGAAACGTTAGACATTGCATTGGGTAACTGTCTTGACGTGTTTGCAAGACAAGCTGGTCTGAAAAATCAGAAGGGGATACCTCTTGGAGCTGTTGTAGAACAGTTAGCACTTAGAAGTGAAAATCTCATTACATTGCCATATGTGGTGAAGGGTATGGATTTGTCTTTAAGTGGTCTTTTAACGGCAGCTATTACTCAACTTCAGAAGGGGGAGTGCCGTATTGAAGATGTGTGTTATAGTCTTCAGGAACATGCTTTCTCTATGGTTGCAGAAGTTACTGAGCGGGCATTAGCACATACGGAGAAGAAAGAGTTGTTACTCACAGGAGGAGTGGCAGCTAATAAGCGATTACAGGCTATGCTTGAGGTAATTGCTAAGGAGCAGGGTGCAAAGTTTAATGTTGTACCTCAGAGATTTGCCACAGATAATGGCGCGATGATTGCGTGGGCAGGTGTTTTAGCTTATACCCATGGCATAGTTACGCCTATAAATGAAAGTTATGTAAAGTTACGTTGGCGTGTAGATAGAGTGGATGTACCATGGATAAACTAATAGAACAGTCGGTTTTGTTGAGTAAGGGGGCTGAGGCTAGTCTTTATTTGTCTAATTGGTATGGAAGAAAAGCAATAACGAAAAATCGGGAGCAAAAAAAATATCGCCCTGAAGGTCTTGACAGACAAATTCGTAGTTATCGTACGATACGTGAAGCTCAATTGTTACATCAGGCTAAAGCGGCAGGTATTGCAACACCGTTAATTTACATGGTGAATGTATCAGAAACCACAATTATAATGGAGTATATAGATGGTGTTCAAGTAAAACATTATTTGAGTAGCGCTTCAAAGCCTGAGCGTAGAGAAGTTTGTCTAAAAATTGGCAAGTTAATTGGTAAGCTGCATAAAGAAAATTTAATACATGGCGATCTTACGACCTCAAATATGATTCTTAGTGATCAGAAAATTTTTTTGATAGATTTTGGTTTAGGCGAAAAAAGTGTTGAGATAGAGACAAAAGGGGTTGATTTACATCTATTAAAACGGGCTTTACAGAGCACCCATTTTGCCTTTTGGGAAACTTGTTTTAGAGATGTTTTTAGGGGCTACAGTTTGATTGTAGGTGATGTACTATCGGAAAAGGTTTATGAGAAAATTTGCGAGATTGAAAAGCGTGGACGATATGTTGAAGAACGCAAACAGTAATACTTGTGTTAAAACACAAAATAGATGCAAGAGCGTCTTGTTTATAACGGGTAATTTTCACAAGTTTAGTGAAGTGCATAGCATTTTAAGCCCTATGGGAATAGCTGTTAGCATGTTACACCTGAAAGGAAAAGAAACACAAAATGACAACATTAGTGAAATCGCTCGAGACTGCGCTACAACAGCATTCAACCAGTGCCGCATGCCACTAATTGTTGAAGATGCAGGACTATTCATTGATGCATTTGAAGGTTTTCCAGGTCCGTATTCAGCATACGTTTACAAAACGATCCAAAATAAAGGCATACTAAAATTAATGGAAAACCTGCAAAATCGTAAAGCAACCTTCTGTTCAGCAATTGTATACTACAGTCAAGAAACAGGTCCACTACTCTTTGAAGGAAAAACAGAAGGCATCATAACCAACACAGAACACAAATGTAACAACAACACAGGCTTTGGTTTTGACCCAATTTTTCAACCAATGTACGATGAAAAAACATTTGCCGAAATGACAATGGAAGAAAAAAACCAAGTTTCACATAGAGCTAAAGCAATTAATAAATTCGCTAAATGGTTTAATGCACAAAATAACGTTTAACAAGACAAATATAAAAAATAAGTATAATTATCATCCACAACGTTTATACAAATTTAACTACTGCATTAATGATGATGTATAGTGCCTCAAAATAACGAAAACATCGACATCTTTGGATTGCTATCAGAAGATACTACAGCTGATTCTGAAAAGGAAAAGAATCGTAAAGCACTTTTAGCGCCAACAGGCGTGAAAGACGTTTTTAAAGAGGGCAAAATTAGCATCAATATCTACACGTGCCTTGGCGTGCAATGTAAAGCATGTATTACCGTTTGTCCAACAAATGCTCTATACTGGGGAAGTGGTAAAATTGCAATAGTAGAAGATTTGTGTGTTTACTGTGGAGCGTGTATTCTAAACTGCCAAGTTGATGACTGTATAAATTTGGAACGTAGACGAGACGACGGTAGAATTGAGAAATTCAGCAAATCTAAAGAAATAGTACTATTTCAGAAGAAAACAAATACCAACAAACGAGTCCAACGTGTACAAAGTGTCATTTTAAAACCACAAGACTACTACAATCAATACCCAAAAACCAAACCAAGATAACTTTATTTTCACTTAAACTAACCTCTCTACTGTGCAGGAATGTTGGATAAGCTTTTGGTTTATATGCTATTTTTGTTGTCAGTACGTTTGAATGTATGTGGTAAGTAATAATGAGTTACAAAAGTCGTATGCATCCAAGAGTAAGTAAAGGCGAGATTAGTGTTTTTTCTGCGTTAAGCATTGCAGGATTGACCTGTGGAATGGTAACACAGATGCCTATTGTTTTAAGGGCAACTGTTCCAGATTTTTGTTGGTTTGAGCTTAAAAAGGCTGTATACCTTGATGGTTTTCAGGCGCATAAAAAGGATAAACAGCAACAACAAGACCAAGAAGTTGTAGATTTGCTTGAAGCAAAAGGATGGGACGTTTTACGTATTCCTTATGAACCTCCATTGACAGCTTTAGAAGTGGAAGAAATTGTTGAGACCATAAAATGCTTCGTTGGATTAGCAGAAGAAAGACCACAGTGAGACGATGTACTATTAAGTGTTAAAATTGATTTGAAAAAAAGAGGTAAAACATCCGGTATAACCCGTCTACAAAAAAACGCGATTATTGGAGTTCCAGCTATAAACTTTTGGTGGTGTCCTGAAGTATGTTAATTAATGTTAGTTATTGGACAACAAAAATGTTTGAACCCAACCCATCTTATGCTCAAAAATGCTACAGAATTGACCACACCTTTTGGCCCTTCAACAAAGAGCTACATAACCATCTAACTTATGACCTGTTAGTGGTTTGCCAAATTTTTGTGTGAATAAAGCTTCAACAAAGAGCTACATAACCATCTAACTTATGACACCACCCTCTGCTTTGACTGCATGCAAATCGTCTCTAAACCAGCTAAAGACACAATTTCTATCAAAGACCTTCCTGCACATAAACAAACCAAATGACCAAGTAGCACATATTAGATTTAATTTTGAGACAAATGCCAAAGTTAATAGTAAAACCTCGCCAAAGTTGATAGTGAACTATTGACAAAGTTTAAAGTTGGGGTTACAATATAAATGAGTGACAAATATGAACAATAACTATATCAAACGTATTTCAGACGAAAAATTGGCGCTTCTTTTACAAGCCAAAGGAGCTGTTTTAATAGAAGGCGCTAAGTGGTGTGGCAAAACAAGTTCAGCATAAGAAATGGCAAAAAGCGTTTTGTATATGCAAGATGCCGATACTTTAAAAATCAATATTTTAATGGCGAAAACTAAACCGTCTTTACTATTAGAAGGCGAAACGCCACGATTGTTAGATGAGTGGCAAGTAGCTCCCGAACTGTGGAACGCTGTTAGATTTGCTGTTGACAAACGCCGTGCTAATGGACGATTTATCCTAACAGGCTCTGTTATTCCAACAAGAACAAACGACATGCACACAGGAACAGGAAGAATCGCTCGAATGAAAATGCGCACAATGTCACTATATGAAACAGGCGACTCTAATGACAAGATTTCTCTTGAAAAAATGTTTGAGGGCAAAGAAAATGTTGAAAGTAAATCTAATATCTCTATTGAACAACTGGCGTTTCTGATAAATCGTGGCGGTTGGCCGGCAGTCGCACGTCAAACAAACGAGAAAATCGCGCTTGCAACTGCCAACGATTATTTAGAAGCCGTTGCTAACGAAGATATTTCAAAGGCAGACGGAATTGAGAAAAAGCCCGATAGAGTTAAAGACTTATTGCGCTCTTTGGCAAGAAACATATCAGCAGAGGCGAAAAATTCTACTATACTAAATGATTTAATCAAGAACGATGAGGCCCTCTCGCAGGTTACAGTTATCCAATATATTGAGGCATTGAAAAAAATATTTGTTATTGAGGATTTACCGGCGTGGAATCCAAAACTTGCTCTAAAACTGCAATACGCACAACTGCCAAAAGACATTTTGTCGACCCTTCCATAGCAACTGCGGCACCTCGGGCAACTCCTAAACGATTGTTATCAGATTTTGAGACATTTGAGTTTCTTTTTGAATCACTATGTATACGGGATTTAAGGGTTTACGCTGAAAGTATTGACGGGAATGTTTACCATTATAGGGATAAAAATGGTTTAGAGATAGATGCTATAATTCAGCTTGCGGACGGGCGTTGGGGTGCTGTTGAGATTAAACTGGGTGGTAGTGAAATTGAAGAGGCTTCGGAAAAATTGTTGAAACTACAAAAAGTTGTAGATACCGCAAAGATGAATGGTCCTACGTTTTTAATGGTGCTTACAGGAACAGAATATGCTTTTCGAATGAAAAATGGCGTGTTTGTTGTACCGCTTGGATGCTTGAAGAACTAAAAAGCTTTAAAAAACCAAAGCTCACCACTGTCCACATGAAAAACCTCAACGGCTACAACTGTTTGTTTTTCGAGAGTGTTCGCGTATAGGTAATTAGTGTGGTTTTTTGGATTTTTATTGGTTTATTCATTGTTTTTGAAGAGTGTTCATATAGTTTACCGTACTTTTTGGCACTACTGTTGGTCT
>JAITMO010000032.1 GCA_031277345.1 Candidatus Bathycorpusculum soli | reverse complement strand
ACTGTGGAAACTCTAATCACCGCCATACACTCCGTCCTGTCAAATGTTTCGCCAAATCTAATTACCTCTTGGACCAAACACTGCGGATATAAACAATAAAAAGTTAAGTTGCTATATGTTGTTGTTATTTGTTTACTTGTGCATTATAGTATTTTTTTGTGAATGGTGTTTAAGTATTATTGTTTTATTTTGTTGTTTGTTTGTGGGTTAGATGTTAGAGACTTATTATGTTCATTTGGAGTTTCAAGCTAAGATGGGTGTTTGGTCTGTGAATTTGCCTTTTTTGTGTTGTAGGTGTGGTGTTTGTTGTACTCTTGATGATTTTTTAACTGCTGGTGAAATTTGTGCCTCTAGAGAGGCAAATTCTGAGGTTTTTGATAGGTTTAGGGCTTTGACTGAAGAGTTGGGTGTATTGTTTGAGAAGGGTGAGGATACGTATGATAGTTATGTTACGAGTGTTAAGTGTCCTTTTCAGGTGGGGTGTATTTGTTCTATTTATGATATTAGGCCTTTGGGGTGTCGTCAGTTTCCTAATACGCCTTTTGGTATGTTGTCTACAGATTGTCAAGCATTGGATCGTTTTAAACGCCAGTGTTTAGCTCTTAAACGGGGTTGGTTGTCTGTTAAAGAGACGGGTTATTTTACCTCTGATTCTTTAAAGTCTACGCAGTTTTCAGAAAAACAGTACATTACATGTATTGATAAGCTTCGTAGAGCGGGTGCTACAGAGGATGAAATAACGCTTTTTAGTGCCATAAATAAACCAGCATCGCTTTAACTAATAATTAATTTTTAGTTGTTGCCTTTTTTGTTTTTGTTGTGTTGTATGTTTGGGTGTGTGATGCTGTTTTGTTGTTTTTTATGAGTATCCTTTTTAGGGGGATGGTATGTTCTGGGTTGTATTGGTGTGTTTTTAGTGTGTCCTGTTATTGAAACTCGTCAGTTGACTAAGGCTTATGGTGTCTTTAAGGCGGTAGATAATTTATGTGTTAGTGTGGATAGGGGCGAGATTTTTGGGTTGTTGGGTCCTAATGGTGCGGGGAAGACTACTACGGTTTCTATGCTTTGCACGATTCTTAAGCCCTCATTTGGTTCTGCGTTTGTAAATGGATTTGATGTTGTTAGGGAATCAGGTATGGTTAGAAAGTCTATTGGTATTGTTTTTCAGGATCCTAGTGTTGATGACCGTTTAACTGGTCGGGAGAATTTGTTGATGCATGCCAATTTGTATGGTGTTTCTGTGTCTTTGCAGCGGGAACGTATAGCGCATGTTTTAAAGCTTGTTGAGCTTGAAGATAGAGCGGATGATTTGTTGCGTACTTATAGTGGGGGTATGCGTCGCAGGCTTGAAATTGGTAGAGGGTTAATTCATCAGCCCAAAGTTTTGTTTTTAGATGAGCCTACAGTTGGTTTAGATCCGCAAACGCGTGATCATATTTGGCGTTATATCAAAGAGCTGCGTGAAACTCACGAGATAACTGTTGTTTTAACTACGCATTACATGGATGAAGCTGATAGGCTCTCTGATCGTATTGCAATTATGGATCATGGTAGAATTGTTGTGTTAGATTCGCCTCAACAACTTAAGCAAACTCTTGAGGGTGATGTTATAGCTATAAAGTCTAATAGTTCTGAGTGTCTGGGGACGCTTTTAGCTAACAGTCTTGGTTTTACTAATCAACGCTTTGAAACAGGTATTCTTGAGGTTACAGTTGCAAATGGTAAAGCAACTATGCCTAGAATTGTTGAGTTTGCAAATCAAAATAACATTTACATTGAGTCTATAATTTTACGTGAACCAAATCTTGAAGATGTATTTTTACACTACACCGGTGGTAGTATACGTGAGGACAATACCAAAGAATTACATGGTTTATCAGCTATCCATAGACGGGGTATACGATAATGACTGAACTATGTGGCATCTACACACTATGGTTGCGCGAAATTAAACGCTTCATGCGTGACCGTCTAAGAGTAATAATAAGTTTCATACAACCCTTACTATGGTTAACAGTATTTGCAGCCGGATTTGGAGCACGAATTGAACTATCGGGCAATATAAGCTATCAACAATTTCTACTACCCGGCATTATCGGACAAACTCTGCTATTCACAGCCATGTTTATGGGCATAAGTGTAATTTGGGACAAAGAATTTGGTTTTATGAAAGAAATCTTGGTAGCACCAATATCCCGATTTAGCATATTTATAGGAAAAATGCTCGGCGATAGCACAGCAGCACTATTTCAAGGCATCATAGTTTTTATATTTGGTTTTCTCCTATGCGGCATTAACCCCTTAACCATACTTACCGCCTTACCTATAATGCTTCTCATAACCTTTGGTCTAGTAAGCATAGGCCTAATAATCGCCAGCTTCATAGGCAGTCTAGAAAATTTCGGTGCCATACAAACATTCATCAACCTACCATTATTCTTCTTAAGCGGAGCCTTATTTCCAACAGTAGGCGAAGGCATACCACAATGGATGCAAATCGCTTCAAAACTCGACCCCCTATCATACGGCGTAGACGCCCTGCGAACAGTCATAATAGGCCCAGCATGGATACCCACTAACCCACTATACATCAACATAGCCATCATAGGCATATTTGACATAATAATGATAATCATAGGCACCTGGGCCTTTAGCAGAATGAAGAACTAAAAACATACAAATCTCATAAAGTGAACTTTCATTGAAGTGCAATGGAAAAGCCGGTTTACCCTGCTAACCTTTACTTTTTACCCTGCTCACTTTTAACTTAGGTGACTGGAAGAAACACCGAATGTTTCTGGAGCAAAGACTCCGTCATACAAAGTGGCGAGTGCTTTTAAGCAAATAAGAAGGCCAGAGCCACGAGCTCGCATAGAAAAAGGCATCAAACTCACTAAAAAGCATCTTCCAGCCACCAAAAAAAGAAGGTGCAAAGTATGGAACAAAAATGTTGTGGCATAGACATCCACAGAGACACCCAAGTACACAACCATACTCGACCACGAAGGCCATAAACAAACCCAAACCTTCCAAAACAGCATAACAGACATGGAACAACTAAAAAATTGACTACGAC
>JAITMO010000203.1 GCA_031277345.1 Candidatus Bathycorpusculum soli | reverse complement strand
GGCTCGCAGGACTATTTGCTATTCTAAATCATTAAAGATGCACAAAATCCTGTTTAGTTTGCTCATAAATGCGCTGGAATTTAACTGTCAACCATTTTGATACATGACCACACATCACCTTTAGTCCAAGTATACACACCCCAGATTATTTTTAATGTAACACCCATACCTATACAGCTAAGATAATTTCAGCAATACGCAATATTGCAATTTGTAAATCCCAAAAAATAAAGGGAACGAAAATTAATACAGCACAAATTATCAAATGCTTAAACTTAAACACTTCATCAAAAATTACGTGCAGATCAAGGACGGCATAATTAACATCCTGTTCATTTTTCCTCTGTAAAATATCCTGTACAATAGCTATTGTAAATGGAATTAGTATACCAAGTAGCGCTAACCCCAAAGTTGTAACAATTGTTGGAATATTATTAGAGTTCAATTCCGCTATTGTTTCCAATATTAAGGACATAACAGAAGTTTATCAAGCGACACTTAATATTATTTTAGTATATATAACAATCAAATTCCTCAAAAAAGGGAGATGTGTTACGAGTGACTATTTGAACATCCCTTAAAAAACGGAAAATACCTCACCTCGGCCACTTTTCCATGCTTTTCCGTGATTCAGTACACTTCCCGAGTGTTTTTAACTATTTCCGTTTCCGCATAAGTTGAACACCTTGAATGACCAAATACGGCTCAAAGCCAACTTACCTGTTCAATAGCTCCCCTTAGTCTACTAACAACCGCATAATAAAGTTGCCTCTAAAATACCAAGAATATCCGTTCATCGAACATGCCACAAAACGCAATTATCGACAAAAATACACCATAAAAGACTGCCCAATCAGAACACTATATGAAATTTTTTCATGTTTTTTCTAAAACAAGATAGAGTAAAATAAGAGCAACAAAAGACATAAATCAAAAAAATAATTTATTTTCTAAAAGTTAGAATCGAAATCAAGTGAAAAGTTAGGTGGAATCTGTAGAACATTTGATTCTACAAGTCTGTATTCAACTACTAACATTATATCAGGTGCAGAGTATATCTGCATATTTTTAAGACCCACTAGTATGCCCGTTTCTTTGTCAAAGTAAAACCACATATAATCATAATATTGTCGAGTGTACAATTCATCTGTAGGATCATAAAACTGACCTTCAGCACTCACAAAGTTTGTTTCTCTATCACCATCAAGATAAGACACCATGACAGTATCAGCAACAGATACACCATCCGAAACATCTGGTCGGGTTAAACTACCCTTTTTCAAGTTAGCAAGATAAATACCCCAGAAACCACCCGAGTTGCCACCATCTTCAACATTAACCATGCCGTCATAACTAAAGCTAGTCCCATTTTTAAATTTAGTAGTCTCTACATATGAAACTACAGGATACTCAACACTTATTATTTCAACGCGATAATAATCCACTTTATTTATATCCAAAAAATTAGCTGGAACAGTCACATTTTCATCATAAGTATCTGCACGCCCAGTCATGCTGTATGTAAATACGTCACCAACATTTACCCCTATCGTACGACTTGTAGATGATTGAAGCACATAAGCTGAGACGATTACTACAGTTAACACTACTACAAACACGATTATTGCGAGACCTATTTTCTTTGACATATATTAATGATAAATTGTATGTAGTATATAGTTTTTTTGCCAAATCAGCCACACAATAAATAGAAAAAATGTCATCACAGAAGTATGTTTATGGGTACTGCTTAAGATTTAGTTGTTAAAAGAATTCGTCTTTAAAGATTTCATCGTCTTTAAAAGGTTCGTTTTCGTTTGTTTGCTGGTCTATTTGGGTTTTTGGTTGTTGCTGTTGTTGTAAATGGTGTGTTGGTTGTGTTGTGTCTTTTACGAGTTCGTTGAGTTGTTTGTGACATTTGCTACATTGGAAGAGTTTGTTACCACATTCTGGACAGAACAGGTTTTGGTCGAGTATTATTTTTAGGATTTGTGCAAGTACTTTTTTGTTTTGTTTAAGTGTAGCACTATTTTGGAGGTTTTGAGGGTTTAATTCTGTTTTTGACAGTATTTTTTGTGGGGTGATTTCACGGTATACTTTGTTTATGCTTGTTTTTCCTTCACGTAGTTTTTGTTTGTCATCTTCGTTTGCTTTTTCAAGGATTTTTTTACCTCGTTCGAGAATTTGTGTTGATACTCCGGCTTTTTTAGCAATTGATTTAACAATTTTTCCTGTTGGTTTAAATTCAGGAAAAGAATCACCATCGTCATCGTTTGTTACTGACAGGTTTGATGAGTTATCAGATGATGTTTGGTTGTTTTGCATGTATTGTTTTTTTGCTATTGCTTTTTCAATTTCTAAGAGTGGTACAGCTAGTTCGACTATCTGGAAATTATTTAGATGCCGACGATGCAGGTTAGCTTCTATTACGAATTTTTTTTCTAATAGTTTATTTTCGAAGTGTTTAACTTCAAAATCTGGTTCAATGTCTAATTCCATGCAGGCTCGAAAGCGGTGGTGACCGTCTAGAACTTCGAGATCATCACTAACAATAATGGGATAGTGTTGTCCTTCAGTTCGAATAGACTCTTTAAGTTGTTCGAATTCTTCTTGAGTCATGGTTGGCAACATTTTTTCATACAAAGGATTTAAACGTAAACTCATGTCATCGCCACACTATTACTGCATTAACAATTTATAGGGGATAACTAAACAATAAACCGTTTGCTTAGTAGCAAACAAAATTTTATTTAAAGAAAAAACTAAGGTTATGAATTAGTTTGTTGTTTAATGATTTCTTCGGCTACTTTAAGAGCTTCAGATAGTTTGTCAGGTAAGGTTCCACCACCTTGGGCAAAATTAGGTCGTCCACCACCACCACCACCGATAATGGGCGCAGTTTGTTTAATGATTTGTCCAGCATTAACACCTTTTGATAGTGCAGTGTCTCCTACCATAATCATGATTCGCACGATCTTTCCATCTGAACCATAAAATACAGCAACCGTTTCCGGTTTTTGTTTAAGAATTTCACTACCAGTAGTTACCATACGATCAACATCTATAACTTCTCTAAAATCACGCTTAACAATAGATACGCCATTAATTTCTTGTGCAACCTCAGATGTTTTGGCGGTTTGGCCTTCCTGTTCAGCTAATTCTTTAATTAAACGGCGTTTATCTTGCTGAGTTTCTTTGAAGTCTTTCAAGAGTTTTTCAACTGTTTTATCAAGTTTTTCAACGGGTGCATTAACAGTAGCTGCTACGTCCCAAAGTAAACTTTCTTGTTTTTGAATTTCTTTTAGAGCTTCAACGCCAACGGCATATCCTAAACGTTCAACACCATCTTGTACACGTTCAGTGTAAACAATTTTTAGCAAACCAACTTCGATAGTACTTTTAAGATGAGTACCAGCACAAGCCTCAACATCCCAATCACCAGTTTTAACAACTCGAATATCTTTACCAGGTACAGCACCTCCTTGATAGAGCCTAAAACCATAACGTGATTCCGCATCATTTCGTGAACACCAAGTAACATCAATTTGCATATTTGCCATAATTGCCTGATTTGCAAGAAACTCAATTTGATGGATTTCATCAGGAGTTAAACGCCTATAATGCGAAATGTCAAGACGAGAAGTCTCAAGACTCTTTTGTGTACCAGACTGCCAAACATGATCACCTAAAACACGACGAGCCGCACCATTAACAAGATGAGTTACTGTATGAGCCTTCATTAGACTATAACGCTTATCCCAGTTCAAAGAACCTCTAACCGTTACACCTGCATGAAATGGTGCATTTACATTAATCTCGTGGACAATAATTTTCCCAATTTTTTGAATACCCACTACAGCAACCGTGACACCATTAAAGTGCAACCAGCCATCATCTGCAGGTTGACCACCTCCCTCAGGATAAAAACAGGTTCTGTCTAAAACAACATATTTTTCATTAACTATCTGAAGAACTTTTGCTTCAAACTCTTTTAAATAAGAATCAGCATAATAGAGCAACTCTGTATGAGGTAAACTTTCCACCGCCTCTTTAAGCACCTTTTCCACTTGAACCTGCTCTTCCTCAACAGACTTATTAGCATCCATATGCCGATTAGCTATAAGAGAATAAAAATTCTCAGGCACATTCACCTCAATACCTTGCTTCTCAGCAACCTGTTTAACAATCTCAGGAGGTACACCATGAGAATCATAAAGCTCAGTTAGAGTTGCCTCAGGCAATTTACAAGCAGTATTCACTCTAAGATCATCCGCAATACGCTTAACCATACCCTCACCACGCTTAAGAGTATCTTGAAACTTATCAACCTCATTTTTGAGCATCTCAATAATCTCAGATTGCATCACCTTAATTTGCGGAAAATCTTTTGACCAATAATTAGCCTGCAACTCAACTATATCATAAAGACAATCAGGCGACATATTCAAACTGAGCATTAAACGATAAACACGACGGAAAAGCAACCGTGCCAAATAACCCTCTTGAATATTAGAAGGCACCACACCCTCGCTTAACATAAAACTAAGTGTTTTTACATGATCAGTTATAGCCCAAACATTCTCAATAGGAATAAGACGCCGTTCCAACGTTTTGAGATCAATACCAGTTAATTGAGAAACACGTTTACGTAACACCATACGGTTTGCAGTTTTATCCACATTGACAAGTCCAGAATATTTAGCGATCTGGGAGAGAAAATCGTTGTCAATATTAGTTATACCGGATATAGCATAAATTTTGTTTAACATGTCTCCATATATCGCTTGGAAGCAACTTGGTACGCCTTGGCTTATCCATGCAAACCTATCAATACCATATCCTGTGTCAACAGTACGAATAGGTAACTCAACAAAATCATCACCAGCCACTTTGTATTGCATAAAAACCAGAGTACCAACTTCTAAACCACGTACTATACATTCAACATCTGGTCCTGCATTACCGCCACCAATCCATACGCCTTCTTTGTATACTACTTCGTCGCTTTTTATGCCTAAAACTTCAGTTACAAACCGATGGTGGTATCGAACGGTGTCATCTTTCCAGTAAACTTCTTTATCAGGCAAATTAAAAGCGTGAGCACCACCCATTTCAAAAATGGTTAAGTGCCTACCAAAAGTTGGTCCAGTGTTAGGTATATCGGTTAATCTTATGCTTGGTTGAGAAATAACCAAAGGGTTTGCTGGTGGAGGGGAAATGCCTTCGGTGACATATGGTTGGAAATCGATAATGCTTGCGTGTGTTAGATAAATGTCGTTTCTCCAACGGGCTACAACAGGGTAGGGTTTGACACGTGTGTGATTGTTTTGTTCGAAAAATGAGAGGAATGCTTCACGCATTTCAGGTAAAGTGAAACGTTTTGTTGTTGCAGGATTTCCAATAAATGAGTAGTAACCACATTCGTCAGAACTGGATTCGCCACAGGTTTCCATGTGAGAATCTTGTGTCCAAAAGTATTCGCCACATTTTGGGCATTGTTTACGTATAAATCCTTCCTGTTTGAAGAAGGGCAATTCATATGCTTCTGCTGGAAAGCTTTTCTCAATCATAAAATGGCCTCTTTTACACTGTAAATTGAGTTAATTGGAGAAGGTATGATTTTCACAGATTTAAAGAATTAGCTCACAGGCCAACAGCTTAATGCACAAAGACGTTATTTTTACAAGAGAGTATGAGAGGTAAATTTTTATGGTCATACCTGTAATTATGGAAATATGCAAAGAGCAAAAGTAATAATCGGTGAATTTATAGTGCTAATAGCATCAGTTCTAATTTTCCGAAGTCTTTGGATGATTCTTGACAAACACTTTGGTTACGATTATTTGGAACTTATGCTTACATTTGGCATCATTGCAACAATTTTAGGCTTAATCGTGTTAAACCGCGAAATAAAACAAAACAAAAACTCATTTTAGGCACATAAAATAATTAAAATGTGCAAAACATGACAAATTTATTGCAAATTTTTGCTTTTCAAATATAGTTATTAAATGTTTTGATAAAAGAGTTTTTGTTAACATGCTATTGGTTTTATTATTATCACTATTATTATTACATTATTATAGCAGAATAGTTTAAGAATTAGAGTGGTTAAAATGGACATACGGCTCCTTTCAAGGTTTCACATCTGACATTAAATCATGTAAAGCACTTTCATCTTTACCATCGACACTCAATAAGGCTAAAATCACAAAATACGCAGACAAAAACAACAAACCAATACCCACCATCCTCTCAGCAATAACAGACAAACACTTCTTACGATGAAAACCTGCATCATCTAAAACAACAGCCACACCAGATAAAACACAAGGTACAAACATGTTCCCAAACCACGCTTCAAAAAAACACCCAACAATAGAATTCTCACAATAAATAGGAGCCACAACCCTACTCATCAAACAACCCAACCAACCACATTTACACGATGAAATTTACGCCCACACCAGACATCCTCAACACACCTACACCACAGTGCACGACCGTATTCACGCACTAAATTCTTCTTTATTTCGCATTCATCAATATAGCAGACTCGTTTATGCTCTGGAACTACAAACAAGGTTTATAGGAGGGGTTGTCTTTCTTCCTTCGGTTTTTCGCTATAGATAAACTATTTTTACGTGTTATTTTTAGTTTAACACGAGCAACATAGTGTAGTGAGGAGGTTCTGCAATTGAATTGTCGTGCTAGCTCTTTTAGGTACGCGTCGAAATGTTCTTGTATGTATTGTTCTTGGTTTTGGGTTTATTTTTCTTTTACGTATGTCGTGTTTTTTTTTTTGTTGAGGTTTCCTGTTTTTTGTTTTTGTTTTATGTCAGTTGCAACATGTTTTGGTGTGAGATGTTAAAGGTTTTACATACTTGTTTTATGGCATATCCATTTTTATTTGCATACCAAAACTACCTCTTAGAAATCATAACTACACACCATAACAACCAACAATATAACACCCTAAAACTTACTATTCTGCTATAACAAAAAACCTGCTTAGAAATTCAACTATAGAAATAGCATTACAAAAACAGAAATCATCACTAGCCAGTCGTTGTTTGCGGACTGAACTTAGGTGATGCTAACGTTTTGGATATCAAAATACCGTTTTGCTAAAAAGCGCAACCGTTCAGCGTTTTTGCCATTTTTACCTATAGCAACACCTTTATCTTTTGAGCTTACAGTAATAACGGCCATTTTTTTGCCATCAGTACGTTCAGTGACACGAATTTCACGTACTGTTGCAGGTTTTAAAGTATTTTTCATGAATTGGACTGGATCTTCACTGTACTCAATAATTTCATGGGTTTTTCCAGTCATACGTTCAAGTGTATGAATATTTCGTCCACCTTTGCCAATAGCTACGCCTACTTGACCTTGATTTACAATGAATATCACTCTGCCCTGTTCTTCATCAATTATACAGTCTTTTACGCTTGCGCCGCTCACGCTTTCAAATAATGCGATATAACGCATTTCATCGCAGGTGATTTTTATACCGGTTGTCATTGCTCTCCTCCAAGTGTCTCTTGAATCTCAGATGTCTCAATTATCTTTAAAATATCTGAATCTCCTGATTCTCTTACGCTTAATGCAGAAATTATGAATAATTTACCTGCAACTTCAGCTAAATCCATAGATGTGCCTTTATAGACAATCACAGGAACTTTTGAGATTTTACCATAGTATTCTATATCATCTTTTATGTCTTTTGGACAGTTAGAGGCTAAAATAATTAGTTTAGCCTTACCTGTTTTAGCGTTTTGCAATGCCGAGTTGGCTCCGAAAGAAACTTTGCCAGTTTTGACGGCTAATGCAATTGCTTTATCTATATTTATCATGCTTCAGTTTTTCCTCCATTTTTTTCTTGATTTTCAAATGTGGACATGTACAATTCAACTAGACCTGTTCCGATTGGTATGGACTGCCCAACTATAACGTTTTCTGTTACACCGGCTAAAGGATCACTTTCACCTTTAACTGCCGCTTCAACTATGTTTGGAATAGTGATTTCAAAAGCGGCGCGAGCTAAGACACTTGCTTTCTTACCACTGATGCCATGTCGTCCGATTTGTTGTACATCGCCTGTTGTAGTCATCATGTCTGCTACTAACATAACGTGCCTTACGTCAACGTCTAGACCTTGATCTTCCAGCACACCTTTTGCTTCATTAACTATTGCGTTTCGTGCTGCTTCAACACCTAAGGTTTTTGCGATTTCGTGAATATTGTTTGTGGATGTTCTAGATGTGTCTACACCTGTGACTTCTAAAACTTTGGCAAGATTTGAGCCGTCAGTACGAATTAGCCATTCACCATTTTCTTCTGTGACTAGTACGCGTTTGATATCTGGAACCCCTTTGATGTGCGCAGCAGGTAGTTTAGTTAACATACGTTTTAGTGCTTCGGTTTTCTTTGGTTTGATTTCAAGTGAATCGTCAATTACTGTAACGGTTGCGTTTAACGCTTCAAGGCGTGTTTTTGCTTCGTCTATTGTTATGCTACGGTCAGTCATCATTATGCGGTTGAGTTCAACAATAATGACTTCTTTGACTGGGTCTTCATATATTGCTGATGCTATGTTTTCAAGCGAAGTATAAATAATGTCTCTTGCTACTTCAACAGCACCTTCTTTGCTTTTTGCGTTTTCACCTGTTAGATAGACAGTCATAATGGGTGTTGATGGGATTTTACGGGCATCTACGATTTCAATGAGTCGGGGTAGACCTAAAGTGACATTTTGTTCTTTGACACCGGCATAGTGGAAAGTTCTAAGAGTCATCTGTGTTCCAGGCTCACCGATAGATTGAGCTGCAACAATGCCAACTGCCTCTCCTGGTTCCATTAGGGCGTGTTTATATTGTTCTGCGGTTAAAGTTACAGTTTTTTCTATACCGGTTTTGCTTAGTTTGCTTTTTGAGAGAGAATTTTTAAGTTGGCCAAACAAAATGGGGGTGAGCTGAGCTTCAACAGCTGTAAGTTGTTTTTTGATAAAGTCTGCTGATGCTGGTTCACCCTTTTCTTCACCGATCTTAATTTGCTCAATGAGTCGACTAACGTTTACTGCCTTTCCATGGTCGCTTTTTGCGGGGTCGACACCGTCTTCACCGTAACGGAATTGGATAATGTCGCCAGCTGAATCACGGACCGTATTGTCGTATTCTAGTCGGATGTGTTCAAGTGCGTTGATTAGTCTGCGTTGCATGTAACCACTTTGTTGAGTACGTACGGCAGTGTCAACGAGTCCTTCTCTACCACCCATAGCGTGGAAGAAGAATTCAATTGCGTCAAGACCTACTTGGTAAGAGCTGTATACGAAGCCTCTTGCTTTTGGTCGAGGGTCGTTTGGTTTAAAGTGGGGTAATGCACGTCCTGCGTAGCCTCTTAGGATGCGTTTGCCTCTGACTGACTGTTGACCAACACAAGCTACCATCTGACCGATGTTGAGACTTGAGCCTCTTGCTCCTGTTCTGGTCATGACAATGCCAGCGTTTTCTAGTGTGAAATCTTCGTCTGCAATTTTGCCTGATTCGTCTCGTGCTGTTGATAGTTCGTGCATAACATAGATTTCAAATGTTTCGTCTATCGTTTGTCCAGGTAAACGTGGGAGGGTTCCGTTTTGGAAGTTTACGATGTGCTCATCAATTTTCTTTTGTGTGCGTTCCATTGTTTTTGCCATGCGGCTGCAGGCTCTTTGTGAAAGTACTAGTTGGTCATATGTGTAGCTAAAACCTCTCAGGGAGATGTAAAGTTTTAGTAAATGGGTAACGTTGTTGAGGAAGGTTCTTCCTGCTTGGGTGCCGTAGTCTTTGATGATTCTGTGAAGTAAGCTTTCGGATTGTTCAGAGCCGATACTTCGTCTGTCAATAACGCCGGATACCAGCTGGCCATTGTGTACTACGACATAGGCATCGTGTTTACATTTGTCTTCCTCACATTTGTTGCATCCTTGACAAATGTTTGCTTTCAGGGCATAGTTTAGGGTTTTTGGGAGGAATAAACTAAAGATTTGTTTGCCTGACCACATTGGTTGTGGTTCTTTGATTTCAGGTTCTGGGAGTTCACCAGTGTAACCTGTGGTAGTTAATAGGCGATCTACATGTTCTCGATTGATGTAGCTGCCTTTCCGTGTAAAGTAATATGCGCCTGTGATAAAGTCTCTGATTGCTCCAATGATTGGTCCGCCAAATCTTGGAGAGAGAATTTGGTCTTGTACTTGCATAAGTAGTAGTGATTCGGTTCTGGCTTCTTCGCTTTGTGGGACGTGGAGGTTCATTTCGTCACCGTCAAAGTCTGCGTTGTATGGTGGGCAGACACAGAGGTGCATACGGAAGGTTTTGTATGGTAGAACTCTTACGTAGTGAGCCATAATGGACATGCGGTGAAGTGATGGTTGTCGGTTAAAGATTGCGATGTCGCCGTTCTTTAGGTGTCGTTCGATTATAAATCCGGTTTCTATTGCTTCTGCGATTTTTGTACGGTCGATCACGAATTCGAGGCGTATGCGTTTACCGTCTGGGCGGATGATGTAGAGTGCGCCAGGATAGTTTTCTGGGCCGTTTACTACGTATTTTTTCATTTCTTCAATGTTCCATGCGGTGACTTTTTCGGGTACAGATAAGCGCATGGCTACGTCTTGTGGTACGCCGACTTCGTTTATGTCCAAGTTTGGATCGGGTGAGATGACTGTGCGGGCAGAGAAGTCGACACGTTTGCCAGAGAGGTTGCTTCTGAATCGGCCTTCTTTTCCTTTTAGGCGTTGGCTGAGTGTTTTTAGTGCTCGACCGCTTCTGTGTCTTGCAGGTGGAATGCCGGAGGCTTCATTATTAAAGTATGTTGTGACGTGATATTGTAGCAATTCGCTGAGGTCTTGTATGATAAGTGTAGGGGCGCCTGCTTCCATGTTTTCTTTTAGGCGTTGGTTAATGCGTATAATGTCTACAAGTTTGTGAGTTAAATCGTCTTCAGAGCGTATGCCTGATTCTAATGTTATTGATGGTCGTACATATACTGGTGGGACGGGTAAAACTTGTAGGACCATCCATTCTGGGCGTGCAACATTTGGATTAAAGCCTAAGACTTCGAGGTCTTCATCGCTTATACGTTCAAGGCGTTCGCGGATCATGCTTGGGGTGAGAGGTTCAGAACCTAATTCGGTTGCTTCAACGTATTTTGTTGGTTTTTCGAAGGTGATTTTATATTGAGCTGAGGCACAATATGGACATTGTTTTGCTTTGATGTCAGTCATGATTTCTTTGTAGACTTCATCAGGTATAGTGCCTAATAATTCGTTGAATCTTTCGATTTTTTGGCGTGCTTTTTTTGTTGCTTCTTCGGAGAGTAAAATGCGTCCGCAACTGCGACAGGTTGATTTTATAAGGTCAGAAATAATTTTGGTGAATTCTATGTGTGCTATAGGTACAGCAAGTTCTATGTGACCAAAGTGTCCAGGGCATCGGACGGCGGTGTTTCCACATGTTTTGCAACGTTGTCGTGGTTCAAGTGTTCCTAAGCGTCCATCCATTAGGCCTGCAGTAATTGGTGCGCCGTCTTCGTCGTAGGTATCGGGAGTTTGGATTTCAACGACGGATTGTTTTCTAAGGTCTTTTGGTGAGATTAATCCAAACGAAATCTCGTCAACTACTTTGTGAATTAATTCTTCCGATGCCATAATTATGCTTTCTCCTTAAGTTTTAGTTTTGGTGTGATACAGAGGCTTTGTAGTTCCTGTAGTAATAGTTTGAATGCATAAGATACTGTAACAGGTGCAATCTTTACCTTTTCATCACAAATCTTGCAGACATATCTTCTTTGTTTCATGTCAAAGTAGGCTATTTGTCCACATGTTTCGCAAATAAATAATGTGTACTTATCAGATTCTTCAAGTAATCGGTCCCTTAACAGCATAGCTGCGCCGTGACCAATAAGACAGTCTCGTTCCATTTCACCGAATCTAAGACCACCACCTCTAGCTCTGCCTTCAGTTGGTTGTCGGGTTAGCATTTGGACTTGCCCTCTGGCTCTGGCGTGGATTTTGTCTGCGACCATGTGGTGAAGTTTTTGGTAATAGACAACACCGACAAATATGTCGGCGACAAATTTTTCACCTGTATTACCGTTATAGAAGACTTCGCTTCCTGTGTGACTGAAACCTAGTTTTACTAGATTATCTCGAACCTCAGTTGGGCCTTCATTTGCGAATGGAGTACCGTCTCCTGGTTTTCCGCGTGCAGCTGCAGCTTTTCCGGATAATGATTCAATAAACTGTCCAATGGTCATTCTTGATGGAATTGCGTGAGGGTTGATTATTAGGTCTGGTGTTATGCCTTCGTCTGTGAAAGGCATGTTCTCAGGTGGGACTATTAGGCCGATGACACCTTTCTGTCCGTGGCGGCTTGCGAATTTATCTCCGAGTTCTGGAATTCTTTGGTCTCGTACGCGGACTTTGACGAGTTGACTTCCGTCGCCAGATTCTGTGACAAATATGCCATCAACAATACCTGTTTCACTAGGTCGCATATCTATGCTAGTGTCACGCATTGATGGACCTTTTACTTCAAATTCTTTGTATTCCTCAAGAAATCGTGGTGGACTGATTCTGCCAATTAGGACATCGCCACCGACTACTTGTGATTCGAGACTGATGATTCCGTCTGGTTCAAGTAAACGATAGTATTGTTCACCACGATAGCCACGTGTACCGGCTTCAGGAACGGTGAATTTATCTTTTAATCCGCCTAGATATTGGCGACATTCTGCTTCATATATACGGTAGAAAGTTGATCTGAATAGACCCCGTTGGATGGAAGCTTGGTTAAATATGATAGCATCTTCCATGTTGTAACCTTCAAAACTGAGCACGGCAACGACACAGTTTTGTCCTGTTGGTCTCTGTTTGTAACCCATGACATCCATGTTTTCTGTTTGAACTAGTGGTACTTGTGGATAGTGTAAAATATGGCTACGTGAGTCGGTTCTGTTGTGGAAGTTTGTTCCGTAAACGCCTAGAGCTTGTTTTGCCATTGCTGCTTGGTAAGAGTTACGTGGCGATTGGTTGTGTTCTGGATAGGGGATTGTTGAAGCACAGATGCCTAATATTGTGTAGGCTGCAATTTCGAGGTGGGTTGTTTCTGGTTTGATGTCTTCGTGTGTTAGAGCTATGTAAGCGTTTTCTTCTTCTTCAGCGTCTAGGTATTCTATGCAGCCTGTTTTGACTAGGTCTTCCCATGTCCAGTCGCCCATACCGATTTTTTCGATGTGTTTTTGTTGAAGTTTTGGTGTGCAATTTTCAACAATTATTAAGGGACGTCTTACGCGTCCTTCGTCAGAGTTTACATGAACCTCTTCGGTTGAAGTTTGTGATTTGGTGAAGTATGTAATGTTTACTTCTGTTGAGATTTCGCCTGAGCGTCTTTTTGTGCGGAAATTTTGAACCATTGTTTGGGGGGAGCCGTGGTAACCGATTATGTTTCCGTCGACGAAAACTTTGGCACCTATAACACGTTGGTCGATTGTTGCTTCTGCAGCTGGAATTGCGCCCATTTCGAAGAGAAATTGTTTTATTCTATCAGGGTTTACGCCGACGGCGATTGTTGCAGATAATGCCAAGTTTTTAACAAGACCACAGTTAGAGCCTTCGGGTGTTTCATTTGGGCAGAGTCGGCCCCAGTGTGTTGGGTGTAAGTCTCTTGCCTCAAAGTTTGGTTGGCTTCTGCTTAAGGGTGATTGGAGACGTCTTAAGTGGCTAAGGGTTGAGATGTAGTTAGTTCGGTCGAGTAGTTGTGTGACGCCAACTCTTCCTCGTCCCCAGTTGCCTGTTGCCAATGCGTGTTGGAATCTTTCAGTTATTATTCCGGGTCGTACTGCGGCGGATACTTGGATTATTGGTCCTTTAACGCCGATACGTTCTAATTGGTATTTGATGTCGCGTGTCAAGTTGCGGAATGAGACGCGGAAGAGATCGGCTAGTAGTGGTCCTCCTAGGCGTAGACGTTTGTTTTTGAAGTGGTCTTTGTCGTCTTGTTGGCGTATGTCCATTTTAAGTTGGATAACGCGGTATGCCATTTCTCCTAGGAATATGGCTTTTTCTTTGCGGTTTGTGTCGTTTCTGCCTAGGTGTGGTAAAAAGTTTTTGTCGAGTGCAGTTTCGGCTTTTTGAATTCGATATTCCTCGACTTGTCCGTGGGCTACGCGGTTACCGATGAAGAGTATAGCGTCGGATGATGTGTCAACGCCTATGGCTTTTTCAAAAGAAGCTGCAAGTTGTGTTTGGATATCTTTGTCAAGGCTCACGGCTTCTGCTAGATCTTTGTCTTTTTCCATGCATAGTGCACGCATTATTACGACAAATGGGATTTCTGTTGGTACTCCGGGCATTGTTACGTAGATGGCATCATCTGATTTTAGTTTGAGTTCTATTCTTGCTCGGAATCCGACGGTTGTTGAAAAGATTTTTGCTTGGTAAACTGGGCTGGTTCCTTTGTCGTCTATGTCAACAATTACACGGTTAGGTGCGAGATCTTCCATGGCTACGATGACTCGTTCAGAGCCGTTGACGACAAAGTATCCTCCAGTGTCATCTGGATCTTCGCCTGCTGCTATTAGTTCTTCACGTGATAGTTGGCTAAGCAGGCAAAGTTTGCTTTTCAGCATGATTGGGATGTTTCCTATGTATACAAGTTCTGTGTCTTGTTCACGGCCATCTATGACTGGAGTCATTTCTAGAGCGATTGGTGCGCTATATGCGAGGTTTCGTAGACGGGCTTCCATTGGGTAGATTTCGTGTTTTGTGCCGTCTACTTCGGTTACGTATGGACCTGTTATTCTGCTTTGGGGGTCAATTACCCAGATTTGGCCTAGTTTTACTTTGTATGGGTTGTCTGGAACTTCAATAGGAATTTCAGCTACTTCACCTACAACTTCTTGTAATCCATGATCGATGAATTCATTATAGCTGTCGAGGTGTTGACGTACTAGGCCTTTATCGTTGAAAAAGGCCTTCAATAATAAGCGTGTATCTTCTTTTTGTATTTCTGTCATGCTAAACATTCTCCATTCGAGTCAAACTGGTAAGTGTGAATTCTTGTTAAGCAGGTCCTTTTCACGTGAAAAAATTTCTCCTATATTTGCTGAGAGCACAAACAGTTCTCCGTAACCCACTTATAAACGTTGTTATAGTGGTTTCGTCTAAATAGTGGGTTGACTAAACTTTCATAGAGTAACAACATGAAAACACCGTTTTTCGTATGCGTGAAACGCTCAAAGTGCGGGCGCAACAATGAAAAACAGAGAATTACAGCAAACAAGCGTAACTTACAGGCAAGAGAGCTGTTAAAATTAGGTACAACGCGTTTTAAGGCAAAGAACAAAAAATAACTGACTTTTAAACTACAAAAAGTTAGTATCGCACTATTTTGTATTTATCACGGCCTTAATTGGCGTTTATGTTTTTCTTCAGCCTCAGTTACCTTAGAGGTGCCAGTTTTTACTTTATATATTTTAGGTTTACCAATTTCAGCTCCAAAAAAGTCTCGTTCTTGAACTACAAAATCGCCACCTTTACAAATTTTTGCACAATCATTACCCTTCATTGCTTGGTTAAACGCGAAACGATCACGTGCAAGATCACCAGCCACTTTCCGTGATTGTTTAGTAAAACGTCGGTTAGTATTTCCAAAACCATAAGGACGACTATCAACAGACTGTTTTGGCAAAGTAATACCACCACTTATTTGAGTTGAAAGTAGTTATTTTAACTTTTCTGTTGCCCATTTTTGAGCGGCCGCTACATCTGCCTCATTGGGTCTGCCACGTCTAGCAAACCCAAACGTTTGTCCCAAACAAACAAAGTAGTCAGACTCTAAATTTTGTCCTCGCTGTTCAAGAGCTTCTTTAACTCTTTCGTAAGCCAGCTTGTTACTTGCACCACCACCAGCCCAAGTCATAAACAACACAAACCGTTTGCCAGTACCCAAATCAGCCGTTTTTATAAAATTTAACAGTTCCACATATGGTTCACCGCCCCTTATACCTGTACCAAGAAAAATTAGATCATAATTATCCAAAGCCACAGTTGAAACGTCAAATGTTTTAGTTAATTCGACCGAGTTGCAGTTAGCGGTTTGGGCAATTGCTAACGCGATTTTTGCGGTGTTAGTTCGGTGTGTTGAGTAAATAACAATAGGGTTCATGAAATTTAACCTCACATACATATAGTAATATTGTTTATCGTTTAATAATTTGTGTTATAGTTGACTTGTTGTTAGCGGTGTTAATTGTTTTTTGGATTATGGATAATAAGGTTTCTTCGAGTTCATATCCAATGCAGTTGCGCTGGTTTTGGATTGCTGCTTTCATTGTTGTTCCTGACCCTAAAAATGGGTCAAGTATAGTATCGCCTTTAGTGCTAAACATTTTAATTATTCGCTCAGCGATTTCATTTGGGTAAGCAGCAGTTCTACGTTCGAGCTTGTCGACGGTTTGTCTAGTGCCTTTTATGGTCCAAATTTGGCTGAACCATTCGTCGCGTTGTTCTTTGGTGAATTTGCTCTCGTAGCGTATTGGGTCGTGTGGTGGAAATTTGCGTAAATTGCCTTTTCGGAAGAGTAGGATAAATTCGCAATCTAATGTTACGTAAGCGTTTGGTGGTAGAAAGCCTGAGCCTAAAAAAGCGCTTTTTCCTTTGTAGTTTGGTTTAGTAGTGAGTTTTTTCCATAAAATGTAGGGTAGTGTTGTAAATCCGATTTTTTCGCAGATTTCGATTATGCGGCTATGATTAGGGAAGAGTTGGAATTTATCATCTAAGCGTCTTGTTGCATCACCAATGTTTATAGCAGCTATACCACCTTCAACAAGAACTCGAAAGGTTTCTTTCCAAGTTTTTGCCAAGTTTTTGTGCATCAAGTCATAAATTTTTTTGGCTGTATCTTGTTTTAAGGGTAGTTCTTTCCAGGAGTGCTCGATTTTTTTGTCAATTTGGCAAAACAGTGTATCCCACATTTGAATCATAGGGTACGGTGGCGAAGTAAGCATTAAGTGTACACTTGAGTCAACAATTTCGGGCATTGTTTGACTATTACCTATAATTATTTTAGATTGAACCTGCAAAGGATATCGATAGTATTATCGTGTTTGTTGCTTAAGTTCTTTTGGAATTGGTCCAGTAGTGGATAAACTATTTTATCGTTGTTGTTTGTAGGAAATAATATAATAAGGAGGAGATAACTTTTGTTTTACTTAATCATTTGTGCTACGGTAACCAAGCCAGGTCAAAGGTGAAGGACTCAAGATCTAAGATCGCTTTGACACAAGGCGCTCTGATGGGAAATCCTTTCCCGCAGGGGTTCGCAGGTTCGAATCCTGCCCGTAGCACCATCTAAAACCCTGTAACAGAGCAGTTTTTACGCTTATTTTAGTTATTGCAGTGATTCTAATTGAGATTGATTTTGGCGTGTTTTTTGGTTTTACTTTTTGGTTCGAACCGTCGGTCTTAAAGCCTCAGATGTTATTATGTTGTATATTGACTGTTTGGTGCATATTATTGCGTGCGAAAACTCAGGATTTGAAGGTTAAATTTGTCTCCTCCAATCAGGTCTTAGTGGCTGAAGCAGAGTTTGATGAGATGTGGTCTTTTGTTTCGGATAAATCGCGTCAGTATTGGCTTTGATGGGCAATCGGTCATAATACTGGTGTTTTGTTGGCGTATTGTTTTGGTACATGTGAACACAAATATTTTGACGAGTTACGTTGTTTGCTTGCGCCATTTAGAATAAGTATTGTTTATTGTTATGATAATGTTGTTTATAAAACGCATATCACTGAAAGTATTGTAACATCTGGTAAGCGTAATACGCAGTGTATTTTGCGTAAGTATTTGTCTTTACGTATTTGGTGTAGCAGGCTTGTTAGGTGTGGTATTAGGTTTTCTGAATCGTTGTTTATGCGCAAGATTGTTGTTGGTTTGGTCATAAATTTTTGGTTCTTTAAAAGAGAGCTACCCTTTCACTTAACTTAGGACATGACCGGTATTTTTGGTTTTTTTAAAGTTGATAAAACGGCATTTTGACTAACGTTTAAAACGCGTGAAATGTCACGAATACCGCTACCGTTTAAGGACATTTTCACAATTAATGTTCTATTTTGCGGTTTAGCTCCGTTGTTTTTGTATTCTTCTTGGAAGGTTTTGCCACATTTTTTGCACTTTAGTCGTTGTTTGTTGTTTTTGTGTTTACCATTTTTTACGATATCTTCTTCCACAATGAATACATTTAATCGCTTCACTCACCAGGACCAATCGCTTCTACAAAGATCATATATAATTTATCCCAACTTATCAACCATTTTAATGCATGACCGAAAATCTTCAAACGCCCCCTAACAACATAATCAATGTCAAATACTACGCAAACGTTTAATAATACGATGTTTGCGTATTATAGCAGTTTAACTTTTAGTTGACTGCATGTTATGTGTGTAGTTGCAGTGTTTAAACCAAGCAGCAGCAAGTTCAGGTGTTACACAATCAAGAGCCACAACAGCAGCATCAAGCAAAG
>JAITMO010000198.1 GCA_031277345.1 Candidatus Bathycorpusculum soli | reverse complement strand
GGGTTTTTTCATGGTAATCTGTCACGTTTAGCAGGAAAACAGTGTTGACAGAACCGTTTTGTCACGGTTTATCCATGAATATTCATGGAACTGTTATGGTAAACTATTCGTGACAACTGGTACAAATGTATGGTAACAATGAATAAACATGTGTGTCACAGAACCGTTTATGAACACTGACACCGTAACAGCTACCGTACACTTTGTACAGATGATGTACGTGTTTAACGTTCTACGTGTTAATGTTTTGTCACAGTTAAACTACTGTTCACGGTAAACAAAGAAAAGACAGTATAATTGTGACAAAGTATTTATTTAGAATATTCGTATCAATAACAAGAAGGTCGTAAACATGAAACCCTATCCAATACCAGCTCTTAGTCGTAAAGCAGTAAAAGAGCTTGAGCGTGACATTGAAGAGGGACCTACGGAACTGCAAAAAGAAATGATGAAACAAGCAACCGCTACGTTTGCTAAAACTAAGCGGAGATAGATGAGCATTACCAATAGTTCTAACGAAATTGTTTTAACTGTAGAGAAACTGAGTGACACATCAGACTTAACAAAGTTCGACTGTAGCCAAGACGATGAACTTGGATTAAACGAGTTTATTCATAACGAAGCTCTTCAGTATCAGAAGGAACGTTTGGGTATTACTTACCTTTTTTATAGGGATGACAAAATTGTTGGATATATCACCGTGGCTATGAACTCCCTTAAACCAAAACTAACTGATCTGCGTATCGATAATTACGGGAAAATTAATTATCCTGCTCTTTTGCTGGGAAGACTGGCAGTTGATAACACAGAAAGAGGGAAGGTATTGGAAAGTATTTAGTTAAACAGAGTATTGGCTTAACTCTGAAATTGGCAAAAGAAGTTGGTTGTCGTTTCATAATTTTAGTTACGAAAAGTGAGCGCAGAATAGAGTTTTACAAAGCTAACGGGTTCGTAGAAACTGATGCTCCATTTAGAGACACCCGCAAATTGATGCGTTTTAACCTTGGCAAGGTATAACTGAGCTTACAACAGGACAATGATAAGGCGAAAAAGCTCTGCGCTCCACATGAGCTATTCGTTCGCTGTATAAGAAACAACTTTAATTATTTACTTGTCTGAGCGTCCATATAATGTCTCCGCAATTCTTCAATGGGCAACATACTTTTTCCCCTGTGAATCATTACATGGCAATTCGGACAAATTGGCACCAAATCTTTGATTGGATCAATTTCATATTTTTTCCCAATTCCGTGAATTGGGGTCAAATGGTGTACCTGTATGTAATTTTCTCCTATTGAACCATATTCTTTTAAAAAATCAAAACTACAAACCACACATTTTGTTCCATGATATTTGATGCACTGGTTTCTCGCTCGTGAATTGCGTTCATACGCATTAACTATAATTGACCTCTTTGCGCCTTCAAAAAGCTTTTTTGCCGCCACTTCAGAAATCTCTATTGGCTCTTCAACATCGCCAGTCATTTTTGTTTCTTCAAGTGCAGAAACCAAATTTGGCTTTAACTTCCAAAAAAAATCGCTAACTTCATCCCATTCTTCAAAAAACAAGTCATAAAACTTGTACTTTCTTTTTTTACGAATCAAATAGTCGATATCATATGTTTTTGCAATACGTTCTGTGTAACGATTAATTTCTAAATTCAATGGACCATGCGGAGACTTTCCTGTATAGCCAAGTAATCTACCAATTTGACTTGCACGCGCTTTATGGCCTTCAAACGAATAGATACTTTGGAACATTTCAATATTTATGTCTCTTGTTATTTCGGGGTCAAGCAGTATTTTAACAAACTGCTCATGAGTCAAATCCTTTACCATTTAAAATCAAACCTGCCATATCATAGTTTTAGCCATTTTAATATTTCCCGTCTGTTCTTCAGTCAATGCTTAGACATCCATTTTTTAAAATAGTTTGTAAAAAATGGTTGGAGACAAGGTTAACGTTAGGTTTTCCTTCTCTATTGTTTTTTCTCTTTTTCCTTTAATTGCATCAGTGCATATTCTATCGCATGACTGTAGGATGAAAACTCTGCTTTCTCGATTTTGATATCTACCCAATGAATTAAGTCATCTCTAAGGGTTACTTGTAGTCTTTTTTTCGGCATGTCTTCCACTTTATCTATCAAAGTATCACCTCTTCAAATATTTGTATTTTGTGTATATTCATACACAGTTATACACAATACTTAAATGTTTGTTATACACTAACACACACATATATACACAACATGTAAAGAGGAAAAAGTAAATGAAAACAAACCACAAAAAGTACACCGATATACATCTTCAGGTTCCCAAAAAAACACCACAAAATACTCAAAAAAGTAGCCAACCTCCTAGAAGTCCCCGTAGAAACAGTCTTCCAAAAAGCACTAAACCACGCCCTAACAACAGGCACCCTAGGACACATCCTTGAATCAATGCTCAACGAAAAATACCGCGACATATTCTACAGCCCACGAAACACCCACGACCTAACACTATAACAGGTGAAAACAAACGTTTAACACTCCAACAACCCTGCTAGAAACGGAAACAAACCCAGCAAACATTATGTTTCAACTTTTTCCTTCTACGCCCAACGCTGGATTTGCCGTCAATTCTAACAGGATAAATGAAACAGCACAACCAAACCCAAGTTTATTCAGTATGGCAGAAATTCAAACGACCTCTAAGAATAGCGGTTTAAACGTTTTTCATGGATCATTTAGAATCTGCTTATCTGATAGCGAACTTAGCGGTTTTTGTTGCTACATGAAAAGAACTGTTAAACGTGCTATTTGGCACCTAAATCAACACCCCTATTTTTCTTTTTTTACACTAACCAACTTCCCAGCTTCAGAGAAGCAATAACAAAGAAAAACGGAGAACAAACAGAAAAGAAGAGTTACGAAATAAGTGATAGATAGGTACGTATGTATCTACCTAAAAAACACGTACTAGTAAATTAAAAATTTAATAAAAATATAGTATCAACTATACTATATTAAATATTAATATTAAGATACATATCTATCACTTTTTCCTAAATAAAAATTTAGGAGAAACGAAAAAAAATAAGGAAAACAGAAGTCTTTGAAAAATGTGGCGAACACGCTGAGAAGGAACTTACACCTTAATCACTCAAGACGAAGAGATCGCAAAACGAGAAGGCATAAGCCTCAACCAACTATAGCAGTTTAACTTTTAGTTGACTGCATGTTATGTGTGTAGTTGCAGTGTTTAAACCAAGCAGCAGCAAGTTCAGGTGTTACACAATCAAGAGCCACAACAGCAGCATCAAGCAAAG
>JAITMO010000187.1 GCA_031277345.1 Candidatus Bathycorpusculum soli | reverse complement strand
TTCGGTTATCAAGGTTGATGGATCGTATGGGTTTGTGTGTAGTGGTTGTGGTCAGAAACTTGCTGAGAGTTTAAACAGGAGAGAAACTAGTGTTTAGTTCTATTGTTGTTTCTAATGATTGCTCTGTTGATTTTGGGGTTTTGTTGGTTATTGTACGTCTGGACGTATGTAAACAAGACTATTCTTCTGTAAATATACTGTTAGAGCTTTGGTGTTTGTAGTCGAGTTAACGTGTATGTGGCGGTGTATGAGCTAGTTCAATCTATAGAAAAACAAGGTTGATTTAATTATGGTTGATGGGCAGGGAAAAATTAGTTCTGTTTCTGAGCGCATATTTGGTGATATCTGCTCTGGCGTAGCCAGCTTTAATCCAGCTGTCGCTAACTCCCAAATTCCTGTCTGTCCAACTTGTCAGTCTAAAACGAAAAAGGTTTGGAAAGATGGAATCTATTATTCAATGCTTGGTGACGTTATTCAACGATGGGTTTGTCGACGATGTGGTCGCCGATTTAGTGACCGTGATGATGTTGCCTCTGCTAAGGATCATTTACAGCAAGAGCTCTCTTTAGAACCAAAGGTTATAAAAAACAGAACTACATCTAATGGTTCTTGCCAAATATGCGTACAGGAAGCGAAAAATTTGGTTGCAGAACAACAAACAAATATTATAGTTCTGCGGAAAGAAACCCTTGATGTCAACACTTTACTTGCTAAATATGAATGGTATTTGCAAAAAGAAGGTCGTCGTTCAGCAACAATCAAAGGACGTGTTAAATTGCTCAAGATTCTTTGGAAACGAGGTGCAAACTTTGACGATCCCGAATCAGTAAAATCAGTCATTGCTCAGCAAAAGTCATGGTGCGAAGGTAGAAAAGGCAATGCAGTAGATGCCTATAGTAGTTACTTGACAATGGAAGGCAAAACTTGGACTAAACCCATCTATAATGGCATTTCAAAAATACCCTTTGTTCCCAAAGAAAACGAGATTGATCAATTGATTGCTGGGTGTAGTCATAAAGTTTCTACTTTTCTACAGCTGCTCAAAGAAACCCGTGCTCGACCAGGAGAAATCTGGCATTGCACCGAAGATAACTTTGACTTTGAAACCAACACTGTAACTATAACCCCTGAGAAGAACAGTAATCCGCGAATCTTTAAAATGAGCCAAAAACTAGTCGGAATGCTACAACGGTTACCTAAACTCTCTGGGAAGTACTATTTTGCCTCTCCAAAAACCACTATTGATGATTTCAGGACAATCTTTGAGCAACAACGAAAAAAATTAGCTGCCAAACTTAACAACCCACGCCTAAACAAAATTATGTTTAAAACCCTGCGCACATGGGGTGGCACTATGGATTACCATCGAACCAAAGACATACTCTACGTTATGAAACGCCTCGGTCATAAAAACATCAAAAACACCCTAATTTACGTTCAACTCGATGAAGCCTTGTTTAAAGATGAAATTGATTATGTTTCCAAGGTTGCTAAAACAGAAGCTGAAGCCTGTCTGCTTATTGAGGCTGGCTTTGATTTTGTGTGTGACTTTGATGGGCATAAATTGTTCCGAAAACGATCTGATAAGTAACTGCTACAAAACTTTGCTGTTTTTATGGGTTATCGCCATTGGACGAACCCCCTGTGTGTTTCTTTATAAATGGTGCAGGGGGTGGGATTCGAACCCACGAACGCCTGCGCGATAGGGTCCTAAGCCCTACTCCGTTGGCCTGGCTTGGAGACCCCTGCACGTTTCCGTTAGTTAAATGTGAGGAAGTGTATATATCCTTAATATTTGTTTATCTACAAATGTTAATCATTGCTAATGTTCAACCTAAAAGTTTTATTTTAGATTTAAACCATGTTTACCATGTTTAATGTATTTGATTATTCCTGCTTTTAACCGTAAGCGTTTTATTGACAATGTGTATTGTTTCACAAAGACTCTGCTATATGCGCCTTCGTAGCCTAGCCCGGTGGGGCGTTACCTTGGTAAGGTAATGGTCGCGGGTCCAAATCCCGCCGAAGGCTCCAGCTGTTTGAGTATAAAGCCTCTTGCCCTTTTTAATTCTCAAAAAACAAATAAAAACATGACAAACAACAAACCAATACACGACTACACACAACGCATAAAACAAAACCGTCACAACATACAACAACTCCCAAACAGCTAGGGCAATCGCTTAAAAAACTATTGGCAACACATTGAAAATCAATCTTTCAACATTAGCGAAATCATGATTATACCGTACAATTTCTCACTTGAAAAACACATCACCAAACAAATTATCCATTTCAACCAAGTCGAAAACAATTTTACGAACAATAACAAAATTAATGATAAAAAATTTCACACAACTTCACAAATAACCCAAAGATCACATCAAACCCCCAATACAAATCGTTTCCAATTACCCAATAACCACACATTACACGCTCAAACAAACCCAACAAAAACAACATCCACCACATAAAATTCTTCTTTGACAATTTTTTTTTACCATAAACTTCAAGTATTCACAATTTCCCCCACTACTCTCATGTTTCCAAACAAAGAGATTATAGATGCCACCCACATCTGACAACAAAAAACATTCACACTTTCCAATCCATCCGACCCCACATCTCTTGCGGTTCTACGCAAAAACACATTCTTGTTTGACAAATCAAATCGCGTTTCTATGCCACCATACAAGTCACCTTGGTTTTTCTTCACACAAATACAAAAATGTCCTTTTCTCTCAATGATTTTATCCATAATATCCACTTGCGCGCCAATCGCATAATGGTAATTATGCCGTCTTTGATATTCAAAAGCTCCAAAAGCGCGGGAATTGTCTTTGCTTCATTGGTTTTCGGATCCATTTTAACTTGACCATTGATATTTCGATTTCAGCCAAAAACGCCAAAACCTAGGTGTTTTGCTTTTGTTTATCTTGTTTGTGGCACTTTTCAGTCTTGTTGTTGATGGAAATGGTTCTTTCTGTTTTTTGCATAATCATATCTGTAATCCATTTGATGAAGATATCTATGAATTTTTGTGGTGGTATCATAGTGGAAATATTAGAAAAGCAATTCATGGTTTGGTGTACCGTTTGGTAAATTCAATAATTTTGTGAAGTAATCCTTGTTAAGCTCCAACTAATATGTTATATTTGTGAAATCAGTAAACCCGCAAATTATTCCATTTGTTGCTAGTGTAATTATGTTGTGCAGTCTGTGCCACTTGCTTTGCTCATTTCGAAAGTTCTCTAGTTTTGTTATTGTAGTGATACAATGTTTTCATATTCTTGCCTCCTCTGAGGCTATTGTATCACTAATTTGTGTTAATTTTCTTCTCATTTATGTTACGGTCCTTTAAGCGATTGCCCTA
>JAITMO010000154.1 GCA_031277345.1 Candidatus Bathycorpusculum soli | reverse complement strand
GTACAAGGCCAAGCCGGAAACATGTTTGTTCACGCAATCAGAGACTCAAAACTCTCCACTAGACGCTTACTGAGGAGAATTAACACGAAATAACGTAAAAACGCAAAGTATCAGTTAGGATGTGACTAAAAATTAGCAGGAATAGTGATTCCACGGCAAGTTAATGGAACCGTTTTTGAAACTTTATATACGCCAAGTGTTACTCTTTTGGAGAGGATCATGGCTGAAGTTTGTTCAACATGTGGGCTTCCAAAAGACTTATGCGTCTGTGGAGAAATTGAGAAAGAGCAGCAGAGAATTCGTATAAGGCTGGAAACTCGGAAATTTGGTAGACCGACTACAATTATTGATGGTATTGACGATAAGAACTCGAATCTGCAAAACATTGCGCAGAAACTAAAGGGTTTTTGTGCATGTGGTGGGACTTATAAAAATGGGCAGATTATGCTTCAAGGGGACCATCGTGATAGAGTGCGTGAATTCTTGATTAAATCAGGTTATCCACAAGAAAACATTGAACTACAATAAAAACTCGCTTCTCTTATTTACGATATGTAGAGTGTAGGTGAAATGGGAGATTTTTTAGATATTTTTAAAAATATAAAACATCGAAAACCATCAGGAATTTTTTGTCCAAGATGTGCTAGTCCGAAAATTCATTCTCTTAGTAGCTTTGATTTATGGTTAACTCCACAGTCTTATGTTTGTGATGAATGTGGATACAAGGGCTTACTTGTTATGGAACTTGATAAAAATACTGATGAAAAAGAAGAAGAGACTTAAAAAGATTAAACTATTGGAACGTAAATTGATAGGGGAAAAATGACAGGAACAGAAACTTTTATTATTCTGTTGTTTCTCATCTTGCTTTTATATGTGCAATTCTTTGTTTAGCAAACATTTTTTTAACTGGGAAGAGAGAAACAGTAATAATAAAAGAGAAAAAACAGAAAAAGAGAATAGAGATATAGCAGATGAGTTTTGGAGTAGATAAGAACGAAAGTAACCAGCGATTTAAAAAAAGAAAGAGTATAAAAAGTTTATTGGTTTAGTCAGGTAATTCTAGGTTTAGTTGTTTTTTGAGTGTTTTGTAGCGGTTTCGGACGGTGACCTCTGTTACTCCGGCAGCTTCTGCTATGTCTTTTTGGGTTTTCTTTTCGTTACTTTGCAGGCAAGCTATATAGAGGGCTGCTGCTGCAAGACCCATGGGGTCTTTTCCTGCGGCAGCACGTTTTCGTCTTGCTTCTCTTAGAATATTTATGGCGGCACCTTGGGTTTTACCGGATATACCTGTTTTTTCTGCGATTTTTGATACGTATGTTAGTGGGTCGGCTATTGGCATGTGTACTTCAAGTTCGCGTAGGAGTAGTCTGTAGCATCTGGCTACATCTTTTTTGTCAACGAGGCTTGCCTCTGCGATTTCTCGTAGTGTTCTTGGGGTTCCGCTTCCACGACAGGCAGCGTATAGAGCAGCTGCTGCGATAGCAGCTATGGATCTGCCTCGTACAAGGCCTTTGTCTAGGGCTTTTCGGTAAATGACTGCTGCTTTTTCTTTTATTGGTGGCGGGATGTATACTTTGTCAGATAATCGGTCTAGCTCAGCCATTGCTTGTGCTAGGTTTCGGTCAATTGATGAGTGAACTCGGCTTCGGATTTGCCATTTTCTAAGTCGCCACATTTGTAGTCGTGTAGATAGGGGAAGTTTTCTTCCGAAGGCATCACGGTCTACTTGGCTGATAGCTGTTGAGAGTCCTTTATCGTGAACTGAGTATGATGTTGGAACACCAACACGACTTCTAGAAGCTTTTTCTTCTTGAGTAAATGCACGCCATTCTGGACCTTTGTCCATCATTTGTTCGTATAAGACTAGGCCACATCCTCCACAGACGGTTTCGCCGGTGTCGTAGTCGTGTACTAAGTTGTCGCTTCCGCACTCATGACACTTGTCAGCTATGCGCTGTGCAGGTTTGGATGGTTCTTTTTTGCTCAATTTTTTTGGGCTCCTGTTGAGAATTTTGCGTTGTGACCTTGTTATTGGCCGTTTTTGGCTGAGGAAAACTTATATTGGTCTCGCAAAAAACTGTTAATTATTCTGTTATAAAAACATTGCGGTATTAATAAACCTGCCGGACATACAATCCAACAAAAACCAAAACATATAAAACAAACCACCTACAAAAAAACCAAAAAACAAAAAGCTTAAGTAAATCTAAAAATACACAAAACAAAACACTCTAAAACCGTAAAAAATAGACCGCGCCTAACCAAACCGTTTTAAGTAAACTTAATATCAACTAATCCACAGTAAAATGTTTGATACACAATGAAGAAAATTTGGGGCTTACTTCTGGCTTTTTTGTTATTAATTGTTGTTTTTTTACCCGCCACATCCATTCATTTAATGAAATCTACAAAAGACGATGTTGATGAACTCTACTTTGGAGTTACTTTCGATGGTCAAAGTGCAGAAGAATTCATGCCCATAATTGACAAAGTTAAAAACTATACTAATCTTTTTGTTATAACATCTTGGAGCATAGCCACTAACCAGACAGCTTTGTATATGGTATGCGACTATATAGCTGACGCAAATTTGTATTTTATTGTGTTTTTCGCATTTATTTCTCAAAAAACTTACCCCTGGCACCAACAATGGCTACATGATGCAGTCAATGAACAACGGTGGGGTGACAAGTTCATAGGAATTTATCTAAATGATGAACACGGTGGAAAACAAATTGACGCAAAAGAGGCGTTTACTTATGCAAAAGATTATGATGACGCAGCTAAACAATTTGTACAAACTGTAAAATATGGTCTCACAGGACAATCCACAAGTATGATAGACCTCAAAAACAAAGATATAAAGTTGTTCACATCTGATTATGTTCTACAATGGTGGGTCTACCTATCAGACTATGACGTTGTTTTTACAGAGTTAGGCTGGAATATCACAGCTAGTCGCCAAATAGCATTAGGCAGAGGAGCTGCGACAATGCAAAATAAGGATTGGGGAACAATAATTACATGGGAAACCACTACACCGCCTTATTTAGGAAACAATGAACAAATATATCGCTACATGATCGAATCATATAGAGCAGGCGCTAAATACATCACCCTCTTCAACTACCCCACTTATCCAGAAAATAATCCATATGGCATGCTCTCAGATGAACACTTTGAAGTTATACGCCAATTTTGGCAGTACACTAAAACATATCCACGATCAAGCTATGGCACAATAAAAGTCGATACTGCACTAGTTTTGCCTCAAAATTACGGATGGGGTATGCGACGCAGTAACCATATTATTAACGATCCCATTTGGGGTTTGTGGCCTGAAGACGAAAAAGCCCCACTTATACTTGAAAAAGTAGAATTTATGGAAACACGATACAATCTGCAATTTGACATAATCTACGAAGACCCCCAAACCAATCCCACAGAAAAATACACAAACATAATTTACTGGAACACCACCACCCTGATAAATAACACACAAAAACGCTAAAACTTGGCTAATTCAAATGTATATGGTGTTTTTGTAAGTTTTTTCACACCATTATCTGTCACAAGTACAGTATCTTCAACACGAATACCTCCAAAACCTACAATGTAAATACCCGGCTCAACCGTAACAACATTACCCACTGCTAACACATCCGCACTTACAGGACCTAAAACTGGAGCCTCATGAATAGCTAAACCTACACCATGCCCAAGATTATGAACAAAATAACCCCCAAACCCTGCATCACCTATAAACTCTCTAGCCAATACATCCACATTAGCAGCTCCCACACCTGCATGCATAGCATCAATAGCTAAACTCTGCGCTTCTCTAACAACATCAAAAAGTTTCCGCTGCCGACCACTAGCCCTACCAACAACAAAAGTCCGCGTAATATCTGAACGATAACCCCCAACAACCGCACCTAAATCAACGACAACCAAATCACCCTCTTTAATGAATCTACACCCACAAGCCCCATGAGGAAAAGCCCCCACAGCACCCGATACCACAATAGTATTAAAAGCCACCCCACACGAACCACGTTTACGCATAGCATACTCAACCTCCGCTGCCACCTCCAACTCACTAACACCCGACCCAACAACCTCACACGCAACACCCATACCAACATCTGCAAGCCTACAAGCCTCACCAATCAAAGCAACCTCTTCAGACAACTTAACAGCACGAAGACCCACAACAACATCACCCAACACAACAACACAACCATCATCACCCAACACCTTAACCAAAAACCGCCAACCCTCAAAACTTAACACATCAACCGCCAACTTGGCACACACAGAAACCTCAACATCACACCCAACCCGATCAAACAAACGCTCACCACGCCGTAACAACTCAACACGAACATTCTTAACTTCATGCCGCGCCTGCTCAAAATTAGTTCCCGAAACATACAAAACACACTCCCCATCCCGTGGAACCAAAAAAGCTACAGCCCCACTAAAACCAGTAAAATACTCAACATTTACACTATCCAAAATTAAAAAATTAGCAACATCCTCTGGAAACCGAACTCTAAAATTAAAAAGTTTATTATCCAAAATAGCACACATAAACTAACTTAATAGACCAGCTTACTTTAAAGTTTACCCACTATCCTAAAAAGTAAACTTGATCAATTAATCAAAGCATGTAAAACTATTTTAAAAAGATGGAAAAATTGAGAAGGAATATTAGGTTTTTTCGTTAAATAGTTTTTTGATGGCACTAAGTCGAGCTTTTTGAGCAAGCACATCACTTGTTACAACAGTTAAAGCCTCTTCAGGACACCACTTAACACACTGCGGACCGTCTGGACGATCTTTACATAAATCACAGGTGTAGACTGTTTTTGTTTCAGGATGTAACATCATAGCACCATAATCACATGCTTCGATACACCAGCCACATCCATTACATTTATCCTTGTCTATGTTGATAGCGCCGTTTTCTCTTGATTGTATAAGGGCATCTCTTGGGCAGGCTGCAGCGCATGCTGGTTCTTCGCATAACCTGCATGTTACTGCCATGTTGGCTATTTGGTTAACGCGGACGGCACGTATACGTGATTTGATGGGGTTGAAGGTTTTTTCTTTATTAAATGAGCAGGCATACTCACATACTTGGCAACCCACACACTTTTCCGGATCTGCGGAAACAAATTTTCGGTTGTGAACACTTACCATTTGTTTTTAGTCCTCCTTTCTTTGTTACGTTTTGTTTTGATGCCTTGTTGTTAGATTTCTTTTGGTTGGTGGTCTCTGGTTTTGCCGGGTGTCTGAAATAGTTTTTTGATGGCACTAAGTCGAGCTTTTTGAGCAAGCACATCACTTGTTACAACAGTTAAAGCCTCTTCAGGACACCACTTAACACACTGCGGACCGTCAGTTCTGAATTTGCACAGGTCGCAATTATAAACTGTTTTTGTTTCAGGATGTAACATCATAGCACCATAATCACATGCTGCAATGCACCAACCACATCCTGTACAGTTTTCTTTTTCTAGAATTATGCTACCGTTTACTGCTTGTGAGAGCGCACCTCTTGGACAAGCTGCGACACACGCAGGTGCCTCGCAGAATCTACATGTTACAGCTATGTTGTTTATTTGGTTTTCACGTATTACACGTATGCGTGATTTAGTTGGGTTAAAGGCGCGTTCTTTGCCAAATGAGCAGGCATACTCACATACTTGGCAACCCACACACTTTTCCGGATCTGCGGAAACAAATTTCCTTTCGTGAAGTTTTGCCATGCTGATTAGGCCTCTTTGGTTTCGGTAAGTTCTAAATAGTCAGATAAGCCTAATTCTTGAAGTTTAACAGTTGTTGGAATACCTTGTTTGTTGTAACCGCGTGTTTGATAGTAATCATCCAGCATGAGATTTAATTCGTCTTTGGTTACAACAGCACCTTTTGCGGGGACGTCTTCAGTTATAGGTTGGTTCATAACTTTCCATGGCAAGGTATCGTCTTTGCGTGTTAGGCCTTCACGGATGTTTATGAGTTTTGCGAGTGTTTGTATGCGTTCGCCGGCTGTTTCGAGTTCTTGTTGAGTTATACCTAAACCGGTGGTGGCATTGTAGATTTTGGTCATTTCTTCAAAATCTTTGTAGAAGGTGTTTTTTGCGTTTTTGCACACTATTAATGAGTCTATTATGTTGAATTGGTCTTCTAGGTCTTTGACGAGTTTACCTCGACCTGTTTCGGCTTTTAGGCGGTCGACTTTTCCTTTAAGGTCAATTGTGACTGCACCGCTTCTGTTGTGATCTGCGCCTCTAAATGAGACAGCACAACTTAGGGCAGCTGTTTTAAGGCATCTTAAATCGTATCCGGTAACTTCTAAACCTTTGATGTGCTGGGCTAATTGCTCAGCTTTATCTCCAAGTTTTGTTGCCGCAACTTTAACACCGTCGGCAAACAGGTTTCCAAGACCTTCTCGTTTACCGATTTTATCAATAATTGAGAGCATTGCACTTGCATTGCCAAAGTGTGCGTCTATGCCATCAAGGTTTTCTTTAGTGAGGATACCTCTTTCGTAGCAGTCCATAATGAAGCTAACTATGCCGCCTACACTTTGAGCATCTAAGCCAAAATAGTTACAGCGTTCAGCTGCCTTTATGATAGAGTTTAGTTTGTCTACACCACAATTTGGTCCAAAGGCCCATAGATTGTCGTACTCAATACGGGCCATTGTGCCTCTGTATGCGCCGTCTTTTATTACAACTTCGTGTTCGCATCGCATAGCACAAGAGTTACAGGCGATTATCTTGGCAACGAAATGTTGGTTAATTACAGTACTGCTAATGTTTTCAGCTAATTCAAAATGTGAGTTATTATAGTTACGCGTTGGGACACAGTGCATGCTGTTTTGTTGCATGAGATTTTCTGTTGAGCCCATGGTACGGTATTTTTGTGTTGCAGGTCCTTTCATGCGTTCATGGAATTCTTTTACCAAGTTGAAGAATTCCTCAGGTTTATGTATTGTAACATCGTTTGTGCCTCGTACAGCTATAGCTTTGAGGTTTTTAGAGCCCATAACAGCGCCAAGCCCCGTACGACCGGCTGCACGTGTTTTATCATTTATTATGCAGGCAATTTTGGAAAGTTTTTCTCCTGCAATACCTATAGCGGCAACGCGTACGTAAAAGTCACCAATTTCTTCTTTTATTGCGTCCTCAACTTCAGATGGGGCGCGTCCCCAGAGTTGGCAGGCATCGCGTAATTGTATAGAATCGTCATCAATTAGAAGATAAATGGGTTTTTCGGCTTTTCCTGTTATAACAACTGCGTCGTAGCCTGCGCGTTTTAATTCAGTGCCAAATGTGCCATGGCTAACTGATTCGCCTACGCCGCCTGTTGCGGGTGATTTTGATATAAATGCGTGACCGTTTCCACCTGTAGGAAACATTGTTGCGGTTAATGGACCAACTGAAAGGACAAGAGGATTCTCAGGGCTAAAAGGCTCTGTACCTTTTTTTGATTTAGTTAAATAAAGATGCATACCTAAACCGATTCCGCCAATATATTTTTTGGCGGTTTCCTCGCTAAGTTTTTCAGTGTAACTTTTACCGATGGTCAAATCGAGATATAATATTTTTCCTGCGTAACCGAGCAAACATATCCCTCAATGAGCTTTAAAGAGGATTGAGTCATTTAAAAGTATATTAACCTAATGGGGGTCTGATGGTAAAATTCACACCATTTTTTAATGTACTATGGTTTAATTGTTGGATAATTAGGAGTTTTGGTTTTTTTCTTTGTTACTGTTGTTGTTTTCGCGAGTTTCGAATAGTTGTGTGACTATTTTTTGTCGGGTTTTTTGTGCCAGAGTTTCGGATGTGATGAATTGTAGCGCGTTTTTGGGGCACCATTGTATGCATTGAGGCTCATTTTTTTGCTTACTGTCGGCATGAATATCGATGTCAGTGCAGTTGTTGCAAGTGTAAGCAATTTTTTTGATATGATGTAGGTTTATGGCTCCAAAGGGGCATGCGCCTATGCACCATCCACATCCTGTGCAAGAATGCTCGTTAACGCGGATGATTCCTGTGTTTTCTTCTTGAGATAGAGCGTTCTTTGGACAGGAGGCAACACATACTGGGTCTTCGCATTTTCGGCAAGATACGGCCATATTAGTGAGGGGTCCTGTGGTAATTACACGTATTCGGGATTTGTCGGGATTAAAAGTTTTTTCGTTTGCCATACTACAGGCGTATTCGCAAAGACGACAGCCGCTACATTTTTCAGGGTCTGAAACTATGAATTTTCGGTCTTGATAACGTGTAGTCATTAGTTTTCCTCCTGTGCTCGAGCAGACGCTATAGCGTTTTCAGAAATATAGCTTAGAGCGCCTAAGCCTATTTGTTTTAGACGCTCTATCGTTGGAATGCCATCTGCTGTCCAACCACATGCTGCATAGTAATTATCAAGACCTGACTGTAAATCATCATCAGACACACATACACCTTCTTTGGAGCCTTTAACAGGTTTAGGGTTGTTTTT
>JAITMO010000103.1 GCA_031277345.1 Candidatus Bathycorpusculum soli | reverse complement strand
GCTGTTAAAAAAGTTAATTAGGTGTCCTGTAGTTATTTTCATTTTGAGTTGTTACGATTATGAGCGCATTAGGTGAAGTATTTAACTTTATAACGTCAGGCAGTATAGCAGGCATATCACCACTTATAATTATAATCATCACCTTTGCCATAGGTGCAGTTATCGGATTTTTAGCACGTAAAATTTTAAAAATCGCCATCATTGCAGCAGTAATACTAATAATCATCAGTTATTTTGGCATGTTTGGTTTAAGCTTAGAAACCCTAAAAACAGCAGCACAAACCTATGGTCCTATGGTTCTTCAATACAGCGCATTACTTATAGGCGCAATACCTATAAGCTTAGGATTCATAGCAGGCATAATTATAGGATTTCTACTATCCTAATTCACAAAAAACAGAAAAAAATAGAAAAACTACTAAAAAATAACAGGATATACACATGCTACAAAATAATAATAACAAAATACAAGAAAAAGCAAACAATTTTGACAAAGCAGGCCTAATCAAACACGAAACCGAAAAAACTCTAACCGCCCTAAAAGAACTCAACCAAAAATACCCCTTCACCACAAACCCACACACCATAGAAAAACTAACACAAAGCACTATAGAAGAATTCATACAAACAGTAGAAAACATTTACAAACAACTAAAATACACCACAACCACCAACAAAACACAACTTCAAATCAACGAATTCAAACTTTTACTTCACACAACAATCGACAACAAAAAAACCCTAACCCAGAAAATCGACACCCACTGGAAAAACAACAACACCCAACAAGACAAAAACCTACACACACAAATCATATACAGCCTCAACTACGAAAACAAAAACATACTACCCATATTCAACACCCAACACCTACAACACTTCACCAAACACACCAACAACACAACCACAACAACAACCAACAACCCCACCCCAGGACAAGAATATGAACAACTAACAACACAACTACTAAAAACCAAAAACAACACACCAACAACACGCGGATGGAACAACCTATACTACACACACTTCCTATACCAAACATACCCACCCCCAAACAACAACACAACCACAACAACACAACCACAACAACAACCAACAATAACAACAATAACCAACGAGCAAATAGACATGCAAGGTTTTGTACAACTCCTCGGCGAACTACAAAAACAACACAAAATCACCGGAGAAGAATTCAGAGAAAACCGCAAAACATGGACACAACTAAAACCAAACGACCGCGAACTACTCACCATACGACTAAAACAACGTCTAAACAACAACACAACCCAAAAACCAAAAACCAAAAACCAAACAATAACCAAAAAACGCAAACTATAACACAAAAACACAAAGGAGGGCCGAGGCAGGGATTTGAACCCTGGCGTAAGGCTCCACAGGCCTCTAGGCTACCAAGCTACCTCACCTCGGCCACTTTTCCATGCTTTTCTTGCACCTCGGCCGTTTTTCACGGCTTAAGGTTTTGTAGCTTCGTAGAGAGATAACAAACTCCTTATTTACGTTTACGAAAGATTTTCCCGCCATCATTGTACTCACCAGTGATATATTCAAACCCCACCTCAATTAGCTTACAAGCATCATCGGTATTGTGTGCCACTTTAGTTATGAACTGATCATTGGGCAAGTTTTTGAAAAGCTCTTTTCCAGCTGAATGCATAGACGTGTGTTCTCAAGGTCTTTGTGTCCAAGAAACTCGGCAACTAATAACATGTCAGGTTTATAGTGATAGAGCATTGTTGCTTTCCAATGACGCAGTGTGTGGAAATGTATTTCTTTCAGTCGTGGATTTCCAAGTTTGTAAGCTAAACGTTGCCTGGTTCTGCAAAGTTGATTCTTAAGTATGCCTTCGGTCACAGTGCCAAAGAGTAGATTATTTCCTCTTGGAAGGTTATTGAGCATATTAAGGAGTTTTCCGCTTAGTTCATTAAAGATTGTGCGTTGCTACCTTTTTCAGGGCAGTTACACATTATGATCTTGCGTTCTAAGTCCACGTCTTTCCAAGGTATCTGCATAGCTTCGCCCCGTCTCATTGCAGTCTCTTTGAGCAACTGTAGAAAAGGTGCTAAGGGATGTGGCGCAGCAGCAATTAAATCATCTATTTCTTGCTCTGTAGGTATGAAGGGAATCTTTCGAGTTACTGTAAAACGTGGTGGTTCCCATGTTAATCCGAGGTATAGCAGAAAAGAAGTGTATGCGTTACGAACATTTCTTATTCTGTTACCGCTCCATGACTGCATGGAAATTACCTTTTTTACAGATTCAGAGTCAGTTAAGTCAGCGCCTTTATTTACCAAAGTGTTTAATGCCGATTGGTTTAGTCTGATTGTTGCGTCTTTGTATCCTCGTAGTTTCATTTTTACATGGAATTCTAAGAGTTTGCCTTTGATGTTTTTCTCGTCACCCGCAACAGTTGTGTTTTCTGTCGCAGCGTCCAATTTTTTCGCCTCTTTACATAACGCATAATTGGCGGTTCTATGTTGTCCTTTGCACCTATAATATTTTTCTGAGAACCTTAAACCACATTCCTTGCACTTGAAAACTTGAGTCTCAGCTTGGTCTTTTATACGTCTAAACCCGTTGCGATTGATGTTGTAACTGCCACAGTCGGGACATTGGGTGTTTGGCTGAAGTTCTTTAGAGGGGCACTGGTCTGTTTGGGTTTGTGGCTCTCCTTGTAATTTGCCAATTATGCCTTTTTCAGAGGCGATGAGAAAGCCTTCAGTGCCCTTACTCTGAACTTCAACCATCATTTAGCCCTCAGTTTTTGCCTTCAGTTTTTAGTTTTGCAAGCCAGTAATTGCGTAATGGGGTTGGTGTGTTTGGGTTTTCAGTGAGGCGTTTTATAGCAATCCAGTTGATAACTCGAGGCTTACCTGATGGATCAGTAGGCTTTGGTTGCTGTTCTGCTTTAATTTTCTTTTGAACTGGGATACTGCTGTATTGTTGGCTCCATAATGACTCAAAAGTTTCTACCCATTTATGGTAGGGTGAAACGTCTAAAGTTTCCCCTAAGAGTTCATGCCGTAACTTCTTCTCTTTAACTCCAACATAGAAATCACGTAGTGTATTGGGATTTGTGCCTGTTTGTTCTGAAATACTCTCCATGCTTAAATCGTGAAAAGCTCCTTGGGTTACAAACGTGTGTTTAAAGATGTGTGTGGTTCCTCTCATGGAAGCAAGCTGAGAAATATTTGCATCCACAGCAACAGCCTTCAACGTTTTTCTAACAGTACTATAAGACGGAAACAACGGTTTATCAGGCGCTATTTGATAGTCCTCAATATACCGTTTAACTCTACCCATACACCCCTGATCTAAGAACCGTGGACGATAATCCTTGATTTTAGGTTCATACATCATAATGAGGTCTTTCTCAAAATTACAATCAAGCGGTCTAACACCTAAAATACTGCTTATTCTGCCCCCAGACTTTACACCAATCTCCGCAATAAGTAACAGGTAATGGTGTTTTGTGGCTTTGATTAATTCGATAAGGTGTTCATCTTCAAGGCACCAAGACTTACGACTTTTAGGCCTTTTTAGACCTCGTGTGACAAATTCTTCTTGCTGCAGTAGGTCGTGTTTGCCCATGGTTTTCATCCAAAGACGCAAACCAAAAACGGTGGTGTCGCTGGTTCGTTGTGTCACGGTGTCAGTGAATTTTTCATACATCCAAAGCTTACGATAATCATCAATTGTCCAGTTAAGCGAGTCTTTTCTTCCTAAAAGTAGATAGCATTTGAGACCTAAACTGTAGCATTTTTTCCATGTTTTGATGCGATTTCTGTTCTTGGATAGGAACTGCTTAGCGCCTTCGGTTGTGTCAAAATCTTTAACGTATTGTGGAATGATTCGTTTAGGTTGCTTAGGATACTTCTCCAATATAGCGTAAACTGTAGGCCGTGACAAACCACTAACATCAGAGGCAGCCGTTATTCCTTGTTTCTCAACAATTTCATAACCATTAGCGTTGACAAACCGCTCTACCGTTTCTTTACGTAACTTCACACCCATCAAACAACCACCTCTGGCGGTTGACACTTATCGTTAAAGTCTGACATCTTAAACGGTCGTTTTAGCTGACTATGTTTCTCTTCATAACATTTCTTATGAGCTGGCTTATTCCAAGTAAACTCATCCGATACCCAATCATCCCCAGCATCCTTCTCACAGAAAACACAAACAAGCTGACGATAACCCTCAACAACGTTAGACCCCTCACTACACGAAGAATTTGTGACATCTGTGACAGAAGTGACGGGTATTTTACCCCCATTATTTTTATTATTTTCTTCTTCAAATTTTTTCTTAGGTATAATACCTGTCACATCTGTCACACTTGTCACAAAATTAACTAAATTTGTCTGTGGCGCATCATTCTCACTTGGTTCTTCTGGCTCTTCAGGGAGCGGTTTTAAAGAAAGACCTTTCCAAACTCTTACTTGCGTTTTGTCGAGACCTGCTCGGGTTCTGCTTTCTTTCACGCCTTTCTGTGTCAATAACTTAGCGTTAAGTTTAATGGATGGTTGTGCTTGTGAGTCAATGACTCCACAGTAATCGATATAATGTTTCTGTACATCTGCTTTTGGAGTTACAGCTTTTAGATCTAAAATGATTGCTTCTTCAATAAATGCCCCTATATTATCACTGGCACGTTTGACCTGTGCCATGATTTCTTTTTTAGATTTGGATTCTGTGAAGATATATTTGTTCTCAATTAGTCTTTTCACTCCTTCTAACATCCAGTTTAATATTCCACTTCGATCTTCAGAGTTTTCAAGCCAAGTTTTTTCTATACTGACTTTCTGATTGGAACCTGTGAATTGATTTGGAAAAGTTAGTATTAGAATACGTTCCCAAAAAGCATCTGTGGGATTATATATTCTGGGATAACTATTGCCCATAATGGTGAGTTTTGCTTCATTTTTCATTTTAAAGCGTTCTTGTACACCTTTTCGTTCTGCTTCTATTGAATCCTCACCTGTTAAGGATTGAATAAGCTCTATGGATAGAGTTCTATTGGTTCGGGGTTCACTGCTAAAATTCATAAGACTATGTTTTAGAGGGTATGTTGCGAAACGGTTTTTTCCATCTAAATCATCAATTGGAATGTTGCTATAGTTTTCAGTGCCTAAAATGTCT
>JAITMO010000166.1 GCA_031277345.1 Candidatus Bathycorpusculum soli | reverse complement strand
CGTAGCTCAGCTCGGTGGAGCGCCAGACTCATAATCTGTTGGTCGCTGGTTCAAATCCGGCCGGGTCCACCAATCAACGCTAAAATTTCTAAATTTTAAAGTTTCATGCTGTGTATGATGTTGTTTGATCTATCTTGTTTTTTTGAATGGATTTTGTTGATATATGGAGTAAGTTTATTTCCTGTCAAATTTGTTTTTCTACGGTGTGGACAGTACATGGCTGTTAGGAAACTTTAATATTGACAAAATCTCATGGCTAACAATTGCCCTAGTAACGCGGTCAGGGGGCCGTCGTCTAGCATGGATTAGGATACATGCCTGGGGCGCATGCGATCCTGGGTTCAAATCCCAGCGGCCCCACCACAATAATACAGGCCCCTGTTTAAATAGGGTCTCAATGTTTTTATTTGCGTTTTCTAAACACTTTTATGTCGTCAAAGCTGCAGACGTATTCAAATCCTGTTTCAATGAGTTTTTGTGCTTCTTGTACTGTTTTTGCTGTTGCTGAATGATATTCGTCGCTTTCAAAGTTTATCAGTTGTGTGTAAAGTAAGGTGTTTTGTATGTTTTTGTGTCCCAGTATTTTCATGACGTGTAGGATGTCTTTGGTTTTGTGGTATTCTGTGGTGGCTTTCCAATGTCTTAGAGTATGAAAGTGAATTTTGAGGATGCGATCATTTTTCAATTTGTATGCTATCTTTTTTCGCTGATTTCTAAAGTTTCTTGCAAAGTGTCTATGTGAACGTTCAAATGGTTTTGTGTCATCATGTGGTAGACTGTTTAGCATAGCAGTTAGCTGTGTTGATATCATGATTTGTCGTGGTTCGCTACCTTTTTCAGGGGTTATGTTTACAATTCGATTTTCAAAGTTTATGTCAGACCATTGCAGCATAAACGCTTCACCACAACGTGCACCTGTTTCTTTGAGAAGTTGTAAGAATGTTGCTGTTATTTTGTTGCATCCAGCGATCAAGTTGTTTAGCTCTTCTTCAGTTGGAATGAAAGGTATTGTTCTTACAGCTTTATAGACAGGTTTTTTCCATGTTTGTCCACGCATTTCTAGAAAGCAATCATATGTTTCAACAGCGAGTTCTTTTGTTTTGTTTTTCCAGTGTTGTTGTTTTGCGATGGTTTCTTTCACTGACTCAGAGTTAAGTATGTCTGCGCCTTTGTTGACAAGTGTTTTTAACAATTTTGCACGTCTAGTAATTGTAGCTTCAGCATATCCTTCTTTTTGCATCCACCAAGCAAATTCTATGATTTGACCTTTGTTTTCTTGTCGAGATTCGCCAACATTTCCGTTGTATGTCAATGTTGGTTCCAAATTTTTCGCTCTCCATGCGCTTATTTGGCAAGAATCAGACACGGTCTCACCGCATTTTAATGTATTTGCTTTAAAAGTGTACTCTTGTTGAAGTCTTTCTTTAGCTGTTGCAATATCATTTGGGTCGCTAAACCGTACACCGCATTGGCGACAAAGCCAACGTTGAACAACATCTCTCAGTGCTGATTGGTAGGTGCCTGCACGCCAAATCTTTTGAGCGGTAGCACCGCAATTTGGGCAGGTGGGGATTTGGGAGTTGACACCAGTTACCTCAGCACTGGTATTGTTGGAGCTGATATTGCCAAATATGCGCTCAGAAGCAAACCCAACCGTTCCCTCCCCACTATCCATAACTAATCAAGCACCTTTTTTGTAATATAGACCTAACCCTTTCTGGCTTGCTCCATCTTTGAGCTTTAATGTCAACAGCATCGCCTACTCTTAAAATTAGACAAATTTAAAAAACAACAATAGAACACCCAGTAAACCAAAAAAACAATTGATGCACATGTAGTAGATGAATCAATATCCTAACTTGAGCGTCAGAAACCATAGTTAACAGCAATTATGCCCATCATAGGTTAACACAAAAAACTCAATTATGCAGACTAACTTGTTTCGGTAAAGGAAATACTCTGTTTCTGCTTTAAATGCTTACGATTTACGGGTTTATAAGGCAAACAACAGCGCAAATGAAGCCTGAAAGTGAAAAACATGACCGAACAAAGAAATAAAAAAATTTTGATATATCAAAACAAAATGGTTTTAGTTACTAAAAAAATATTTAATCAAAAAACAATTAGCCAACACTTGGGGTTAAATGCACGGTCTCAACCACCCAAAGCTTTTATGTACATGTTTGGAGAGGGTGCATAAAGTTGTGTGAAGTTGAACGTTGTACTGAATGTGGTAGCAAGAACAGTTTGTATGATGAAGCAAGCGGTGAGACGGTTTGTAGAAATTGTGGATTAGTATTGGGTGTGGTAGAGTTTACTGCTCCGGCCGATCGTGTATCTAAAAGCGTTTCCAGTAGTCCCATTGCATATACAAGTAGTTCTGTGGGTACGATAATTGAATCCTCTCAACGACTTGAGTTAAACGTAGCCTACGACATAGAAAGAGTAGTACAACAACTGCATCTACCTAAAACAACTGCTCTTTTAGCAATTAATTATGTGCGATGTTTGCGGCGTTCTATGAGACAACAAAACGACCCAAAAATTCGCTTCACCCGCAATGAATTAACCACCTTATCGGTTTGGACAGCCTTAAAACAATTAAAGTATCCCATAAGTTGCAACGAGTTTTCTCAAAAAATCGAGCCATTTGTGGGAAGTGTGAATTTGATGAAGACAGAGAAACGTGCTTGTCACTTTATAGGCAATGTACACCGCATCTCTGATGTAGAATTGGTCACAGCCCATATCAACAAAATAGTAAAAGCTCTTGAGAATAATTTTATCATTGACAATTATTATGCTCACGTTCTTGGCAAGTATGCTATTGAGCTTGTTCATGCAAAGACGAATCTTGTGAGGGGTCGTAAATCCGATTTGATTGCTGCTTCAGCGGTATTTGCTGCAGACGGATTAATTGCTGAATGTTTTACTCTTCGAGTGTTTGCCGAGTTTGTAAACGTTGGCGCAGGAAACCTGTCAGCCTTTGCAGACATCTTTAAACGCTCTGCACCACCGGTGCCTAAAGAAAGCGTAGTCATACACTTTACTGAAAATTTGTTTATGGGGATTTTTTATTGTTAACGGATTTATATAATTGAGTTGCCCTTCTTTTTGAAGGGCAGCGACCTTCAAAATTGCTATCAAAAACATTATGCTGCTTACACAGAATTGGGAGCAGTTCAAAGTTATGAACCCAAACCTCTCACAGTACAAAATCGATGAAGTAAAAAAGATGTTGCACTGTCGAGACACAAAATACGGTTTTTTAACCTACAAATGCTCAAAATGTAGTACCACCAAAACTATTCCATTGGCGTGTAAGAGTCGTATTTGTCCGCAATGTGGTAAAAAGCATGCTGATCAATGGGCTGATAAACTAGTTGGTAGGCTTTTTGCGGTACCTCATCGGCACATGGTTTTCACTATGCCTGAAGAACTATGAGCAGTGTTTGAGGCGGATTAGAGTCTGTTTAAGATACTCATGGACGCCGTTAGCAATACCATGCAGCAGATGATCAAGGATAAGCATGGGCTGTGTCTGGTGTTGTTTGTGTGTTGTATCCTTATGGGAAGGAGTTGAGTTTGAATCCTCATGTGCATGTTTTGCTCACTGAGGGTGGTTTAACGAGGGGTGGTGAGTGGGTTTCTGTTTCTTTCTTAGAGTATGGTGTGTTGAGGTGTATTTGGTAGTATCAGTTTTTAACGTTGGTTAAGTGTGTGTTGTCTCGTTCTTTGGAGAATAGTTGTTTGGTTGATTGGTTGTTTAGGGAGCACCGGGAGGGGTTTTATGTTTATGCTAAGCGGTGTGTGTCTAGGCCTAGGTATATTGCTGGTTATATTGGTCGGTATCTTTGGTATCCTGCTATTGCTGAGTTAGGGTTTCTGAGTTTGATGTTGAGATTAATTTGGTGACTTTTTGGTTTGTGGATGAGAATTGTGTTAAGCAGTTTGTTACTTTGCATGTGTTTGAGTTTATTGAGTGTTTGGTTAGGCTTATTTTTGATAAGAATTTGAAGTTTATTTGGTATTATGGTTTGTATTCTAGGCGTGCTTCTGGTAGGTTTTAGAAAGTGCTTATGTCTCTTAGTTGTGAAAAAGTGTCTGTTGTGTGTAAGAGGGTGGTGGTTTGTTGCTCTAATTGTGGTTGTGTTATGGATTTTGTGGGTGTGTCTAGGCCTGGTGAAGGTGGTGGTTTGGTTTATGGTGAATGGGATGATGATTATGATTATGCAGATTGGTAAGGTCTAGTTAATTCGCGCCGAAGGCGCTTTGTTCTAATTTAAATGGTGGAACTAATAGTGTTGAAAATCGAGCAGCATATGATGATTCTGCTCTGCCACTTACATTACATGAACCATACTTGAGAGGTTATATGTTTGACTTTTGGGGGGTAATTTGTGATAATGGTTCTGCTATTCCGTTGTATGATTCAGTTATTCCTGCTGGCACTATTGGTGAGATTTTGTTAGTTGCTGTTTGGAATGCAACACCTATATCGTATGATATTACGTATTCTTTGGGCGGCGGTATTAATGGTCCTGGTAATACGTCTAAATATGCCGTTACAGACAATTTTCCAATAACTATCAATAATCCTACTAAGCCTAGTGCTACATTTGCAGGTTGGATAGCTGTTTATGCGAATGCAACTATTACGGGACCAACATTGAATTACAGTATTCCTGATGGTACAATTGACGATATTACTTTAGTTGCAATGTGGATTTGATTTTTTCCATATCCATTTTTATTTTTTGTTGTTGATTTTTGTTACGAATTTGTCGAGTGGTGTCATGTCCGTTTTTAGGTGCTCTATTTTTTGATGGTGTCATGATTATGTTTTGTTTAAGCGGTAGTCATCTGTGTTTGTCTGAAGATGTGTTGCTATGGTTTGGATTTAGGTTTTCAAGGTATACTTGAGGATTACCCAAAGCTTAATTTGCATGTTGCCGTTTAAAGAGGAAGAGTCATAGTCGGGGTAAATGGAGGGGGTGGGGTTAAAGCTGAGTCGATTTTCGAGTTGCAGAGAATGTTCAATAGGCTCTTTTTGCGTCTGCTTGTGTGGTTGTGGATCATTAATAGTTGGGTTAAAAAGTTTCGGGTTTTGGTGATGAATTTAGAAACCGACTTAAACATTGTAATGTTATGACTGACGTAGTGTGTGGTATAGTTAATTTTCGCATTCAGGTAAATTAGAAGTTCCATAAAACCCTGCAAATTTCCATTAACTTACATGACCAACTGTTTCTGTAAAGATTATATATTATTATTCCAACTTACCAACCATTTTTAGTGCAAAACCGGCTTTGTTTTGATTATTGTAGTATGTTAAATTACGTTTCATTTGTAGCGTAGCTTTTATTAAATACAGTTTTTGTACACTACCTACAAAATATAATGGATGAAAAAAAATGGAAAATACAAAAACTAATTTTCTATCTACAAGAAGTTTTCGTAAGAGCAAATTTTTGTCTCTTGCAGCTTTAACACTTGTGGTGTTGTTGGTGTCTTCGCCATTTTTGTCCCTTGCATGGGGCGCGGACACATACGGCATTACTTACAAGTTTGAAAAGCTTG
>JAITMO010000067.1 GCA_031277345.1 Candidatus Bathycorpusculum soli | reverse complement strand
TACGATATCTTTGCTTTCACAATGAATACATTTAATCGCTTTACTTATCATGATTATTTGCTTCTATAGCAATGATATATCATTTATCCCAACTTATCAACCATTTTAATGCATGACCAACGTTTTCACTTTTGGAACCTGTTCTCAACAAACCTTACCTTCCATTAGAACTGCCAAAAATCGCGGTTATCACCATGAAAACTGGTTCAGCAACCGTGAAAAATCCACCTATAACAGTTAATGAAAAACCAAGAATAGTATAAACACTAATCACCTGTGGATTATTGGCTATAGTCGGTTTTAAAATATCCATTACAGTTTGAAATATCGCAAAAGGGTCAGGAGATAAAAACCAAATTACTAACCCGATTATAAGAGTAAATAAACCACCTATCGTTAATTTTAATTCCATATACTCAAAATCGTCATTAAGTGTGATAAAGATTGTTAACTGGTATATAGCAAAATTTCGTTTTTTATTTTTATTGTCGTGACAATTTGCTCGTTGGATTAGCAGAAGATTAGCAGAAGGTGTTTTGCTGATTTTTTCTGCTAATTCCGTTGAGCTGATATTCTTGTATATATTGAGCGTTCGTAATTCAGTCGGATATACTCTGTTGGCAAAAAATATACCAGTAGAAAAGATTTAAGAAAATATCACAAAAATACCCTGTTAGTGGTAAGTTTTTTATTTTAAACCGCAACTTTCTGTGTGTAGGTTGAACTTGACTTGGTAGACAAAAAGAAAGACACAAAAAGTATGGACATTTTCATAGACATCATTGAAAAAACCTACCAAGGCACCAGTTTACAGTACGGTAAAGAAACCTTTAGATTAACACCCACTCTGGTAAGACCGGCAGATTTTCACAGAAAAACTTGCAATGCCCAAACCTCTTATGAGCATCTTTTAAACGCTTTAGATCCTGCCTTTAAAACCCTTGCAGCAAGCGAAGTCTATCGAGCAAAAACAGGTTGGATAGCCAAAAGCATTAACGGCTACAACAATTATAAAATTAGGCAAATAACTGTGGGCAAAGAAGTTTTTCTTTTGCCAAATATTTCTAAACACCCAACCGTGGGAATTGATACCAGTGGTTGCCAAGATAACATCAACACTGTGATGGTTATTTGTTCCATACCTGATCCTGAAGGTGCCTGTGTGTGGCTAGAGAAACATCTAAAGCTCCCAAAGGATCCAAAAACCAACGAGTTCCACTGGGTTAGGCTTAATCAGAATTATAGACGGGTATTATTGGATGATTTTGAGCTTGCATTAGCCATTTGTTGTGATTGTTTGCTTGTGATTAAATCAAATATTTTCTTTGGCCGTAAAGGGAAAATGGACACTATTTTTGCTAATCTTGTTGACGGCTGTTTTTCAGGGTTTGAAAGTGTTCCAAGTCAAGCTGAGTTTAGGGCAAACTTGAAGCAACGGTTATTTAAGGTTACCAATAGAGCTGAGGTTCATTGTGATGATGATTTCGCGCCTCTAACTCCTGCTAAGATTGTGCGGTTATTGGTTAAAACTCTGGCTAAACAGAAACAAAGGGGCTCTTTTGAAAGTTATACGCCGTTGTTTGCAACTTTATACTCTCATGAGTCTACGTCTATTCAAATAGCTGATTTAATTGCGGGTATGGTAAAAAGTAAAATTGATAACAAAGAGTTTAATGTGTTAAAACCGTTGCCTTTTGATGCGCGTAAATTAAATAAGTCTTTTAATACTCTGCCAAAAGCTTATTTCTGGTTTGATGAAAACGTGTAGGTGCCGTGTGCCGTTATAGCACGGACGTTGCCTCTTCTGGAGACCCCGCAACCCGCTGGGGACACAGACTTTTGTACCACACACTTATGAATATTGTTTTTGAGGCTTATAAACTATTTCTGGAGAAAAACTCCAGATGACTTTATCGTATTTATACAAAGTAACTTGAAATGGCTAACTATTTTCAACTATCTACTTATGCCTGACTTTTGATGTTGCAGAATACAGGGTAATAGACATCTACTCATCAGAATAAAAAACTGGTAGTTACGCCAATAACGAGTCAATATTTACGTTATACACACAGTCCAAGTCTACAACAACCTCAAATATGGAATCATAAGATAATCGCCCACCGCACAAAACACGCGTTTACCCCCGTAGTAGCGTGAGAATATTAAAGGTAGAAACACCCCCCCTTGGTGTTTCTGCTTTTTAAATTCCCAGGTTTTTAATAGGTGGTGAGTAAAAAAGCATGAATAAAACCCCGCGGACAATGCTCCGCGCAACATTCGAAGTGGCACAACAAACTTATGTCTCCTTAGGCGCTTACCTATGTGACTACACTTGTAACCACTTCAACCTACAAAACTGTATAAAACAGTCTCTAAACCAAAACATAGGAAAACTAAAGTTGGTGCCCCATCCCGCAAAGATAGACACCAACTTCCCGCAAACAACCAAAAAGGAGGTTTGCAGATGTTAAGTAGACTTACATCCTACAAGAAAGCGCCTTCGGCGCGAATTAACTAGACCTTACCAATTTACATAATCATAATCATCATTATCCCCTTCAACATAAACCAAACCCCCGCCATCATCAGGCCTAGACACACCCACAAAATCCATAACACAACCACAATTAGAACACAAAACAACCTCACGCTTTGACCTAACAGGCACTTTTTCACAACTAAGAGACATAAGCACTTTCTGAAGCTTACCAGAAGTACGCCTAGAATACAAACCATAATAACGAATAAGCTTCAAATTCTTATCCGGAATAAGCCTAACCAAACGATCAATAAATTCAAAAGCATGTAGCGTAACAAACTGCTTAACACAATTCTCATCCACAAACCAAAAAGTCACCAAATTAATCTCAACATTAAACTCAGAAATCCTAACTCAGCAATAGCAGGATACCAAAGATACCGACCAATATAACCCACAATATACCTATGCCTAGACACACACCGCTTAGCATAAACATAAAACCCCTCCCGGTGCTCCCTAAACAAGCAATCAACCAAACACCTATTCTCCAAGGAACGAGACAACACACGCTTAACCATCGAGAGCAATTGATATTGCCAAATACGCCTCAACACACCATATTCTAAAAATGAAACAGAAACCCACTCACCAGACTTTGTTAAACCGCCCTCGGCGAGTAAAACATGCACATGAGGATTCAAATTCAACTCTTTACCATAAGGATGCAACACACAAACAACCCCCGACACAGCACGATGTTTGTCTTTGAGCATCTGCTGCATCATATTGCTAACCGCATCCATGAGTACCTTAAACAGGCTTTGATCGGCTTCAAACAGGATTCATAGTTCTTCAGGCATAGTAAAAACCATATGACGATGAGGCACAGCATAAAGTCTGTTAACTAACTCATCAGCCCATTGATCAGCATGTTTCTTACCACATTGCGGACAAATACGACTCTTACAAGCTAAAGGGATAGTTTTAGTGGTGTCACATTTTGCACATTTATAGGTTAAAAAACCATACTTGGGATCACGACAATGAAGCATCTTTTCTACTTCATCGATCTTGTATTGTGAGAGGTTTGGATTCATAACCTTGAACCGTTCCCAATTCTGTGTAAGCAGCATAATGTTTTTGATAGCAATTTTGAAGGTCGCTGCCCTTCAAAAAGAAGGTCAGCTCAATTATATAAAGTCGTTAACAAAAATAAAAACAAAAACATCACTACTTTACCATTTTCATTCGCACAACTTGCGTGTAGTCTCGATTACGAGTTTGTTTTCTACAAGTTTTTGCCGAGTTAATGTGATATGGTGTTTTGGCGTGAATTGTGTATATCAGGGTTTTTGCATTATGTAATATTTATTAGGGTTAGTCAGTCTTGTTTTTTTAGTGTTAAACATGAATCCTCAAAATTTAAGCAACGAATTTGAGGAAGAGCATAGGAAACAGAACTCAAGAGCTGGGGATGGGAATTGAACCCATATAAAGCAGCTCTGCAGGCTACCGCCTCAGCCATTCGGCCACCCCAGCATCGCAAACAGCGTGAAACCTACATAAAAATATTTGTGGTTGTAATTACTTTTTAGGTAAAATAATCAGTTGCTTTTTAGTAAGTATTTTTAGCTATATAGTTGAAAAGAAATTATTGTTTTTTATGCTTGTGGTTGTTGTGTTGTTAAATGGTTTTTGGTTTTAGGACATTTTGTCTGCCGAGTTCGAAGCTTTGTAGGTTAATTTTTAGGTATTTTTCTTTTAGTTTGTTTGCCATTGCTTGTTTGAAGGATTCTTGTTTTATAGGCATTTTGGGTAGTGCTGATAGGGCGCCTAATAGTGTTGTGTTGATAATTAGATTGTTACCTAGTTGTGTTGCAATAGCTGTGCCGTTTATTTCGTGTACTGTTGGGGTTTTTGTTTTTATTATGTCTAAGAGTTGCTGTGGTGTTTTTTGTTGGAGGTTTTTTTGTTGGTTGTTTGGGGGGATGTATTTTGTGTTTACAATAACTGTGCCGTTTGGTTTTAGCATGTGTATTGTTCGTGTGGTTTCTAGGATTTCAAAGCCTATTATGATGTCTGCTTTGCCGGTTTCGATTAGTGGGGTTTGTATATTTTCGCTTATTTTTGTGTGAGCAATTATGGAGCCGCCGCGTTGGGCCATGCCGTGTATTTCTGCTTTTGCTACGTCAAAACCGTCAAGTATTGCGGCTTCGCATACGATGTCGCTTAAGACTACGATGCCTTGGCCTCCGACGCCTGTGAAAATGAGGTCGAGTTTCATTGTTGTTGTTTTCTCCTTGTTATGGCTTGGTGTGGACATATTGTTTCGCATACGCCACAGCCGTTGCAGAGTGTTTGGTCGATTTCTGTTTTGTTGTTTTGGGTTTGTGTGATTGCGGGGCAGCCAAAGTTTGTTGTGCAGACTCCGCAGTTGCCGCATTTGTTTGTTATTTCTCTTGGTGGGTTGTGTTGGGTTAAGAGTAGGGGGCAGGGGCGTTGGGAGATAATGACGCATGGTTCGTTGTATGTTAGGGTTTTTTGTATAGCATTTATTGTGTCTTTAATGTTGTAGGGGTCTACTGTTATGATTTTGTCTATGCCGACGCTTTTTGTGATTTCGTGTATGTTTACGATTTTTGCATTCTCGCCCATGGCGGTTTTTCCGGAGGCAGGTGTTGGTTGGTGTCCTGTCATGGCTGTGATGCGGTTGTCTAGTATGATGACGCATATGTTTGCTTTGTTGTATGATATGTTTAGTAGTGCGGATATACCTGCGTGGAAGAAAGTGGAGTCGCCAAGTACTGTAAATATTTTGTCTTTTACGCCTGCGTGTATCATTCCTGCTGCTTGGGAGATGCCGCCACCCATGCAGAGGCATGTTTGCATGGTGTTTAATGGAGGTAAAACGCCAAGAGAGTAGCAGCCTATGTCTCCTGTGACGATTTTATCGTTTGATCGTCCTACAAGGGTTAGAGCGTGTTTTGGGCATTTTTTGACGCATTGGGGGTTGCCTTGGCAGGTGTCGCAGATTATGGCTTTGTTTTTGTCTGTGTCTATGTTTATGGCGTTGTGTGGGCAGTTTTGGAGGCAAGTTTTGCAGCCTATGCATTTGTTTTCGTCAACGTGTATGGTGCCTGTTTGTGTGGATTTTGTGAGGGCGTTTTGGGGGCAGGATGTTGTGCATGTGGGGTTTATGCAGGCTTTGCATACGGTTATGGTGGTGGTTTTGTTGTGGATTTTAATTCTTGATTTGTTTTTGTCTGTGGTTTTTTCTTTTTCGAGGGCGCATGTTTGCGCGCATGTACCGCATTTGATGCATTTGTTGTTGTCGCATTCAATGTGTTGGTATGTGGAGTTAAGGGCGTAGTAGAAGGCGCGGTGTGTGCAGCCGGGGCAGAGGTTTGGTGGTCTTGAGGGTAGGTCTTTTATAATTGCTGTAGGTGGGTTTGTTTTTGTTAGGTTTAGTTTTGCGAAGGCTTCGCGTACACTGTCGGGTGTATATTCACCGATTTCGCCGAGTTCAAGTTGGGTTTTTCCGGTTACATCAAGTTTTAGGCGTTGAAGGTTTTCTTCGATGTATGGGCGGAGTTCTTCAATTACTATGATTTGTTTGACTTTTGTTGCAAAAATTTTTACAAGGTTGGAAGGGAATGGGTGTACGAATCCTAGTTTTAGCCAAGAGAATTTAGATGTATCAAGTACGCTTCGTGCGTAGTAATAGCCTACGCCACTACCGATTATGCCGATGTCTGCGTTGTTGTCTTCGATTTGGTTGAATTGTGAGTTTTCGGCGATTTGTTTTGCTTGAACTATTTTTTCTTCCAAGATTTTGTGTTGTCGGATTGCGTTTGATGGGATCATTACCCATCGGGAACCGTTTTTATCAAATGCTATGTTGCGGTATAGTTTTTGTAGTTGGCCGATTTGTACTTTAGCTTTTCCATGGGCTACGCGCGTGGTTAAGCGTAGTATGATTGGGAGTTTGAGTTGTTCGCTTATGTTGAAGGCTTCGCGTGTCATGTTTAGGGCTTCTTGTGGGTTTCCAGCGTCTAGTAGTGGTAGTTTAGAGTGTACTGCAAAATAGCGTGTGTCTTGTTCGTTTTGGCTGCTATGTAGTTTGGGATCGTCGCAGACAACTATTACAAGACCGCCTTCTATGCCTGTGTATGCTAGAGTCATAATTGCGTCTGAGGCGACGTTTAGACCAACGTGTTTCATAGAGACAATGGCTCTTGCGCCTGTCATAGCTGCGCCAGCTGCAACTGTGGTGGAGATGATTTCGTTAACGCTCCATTCTGCATAAAAGCCTAAGGTTTTGGCGGCTTTGGAGAGAGTTTCTAATATTTCTGTTGAAGGGGTTCCAGGGTATGCAGCTGCAACTTTGATGTCTGCTTCAACGGCACCTCGTGCGACTGCCTCATCTCCGTTGTATAAGACGAAACTGTCGGGTTTGTTTATGGTGATTTTAGACATGAGTGTGAACCTTTACATTTTGCCTTTACGTAAGTCTAGTACGCGTTTTGCTTTTCCGTCTGTTCTTGGCAGTACGTTTGGGTTGACAACTTCGATGTCTGCAGATAAACCGGTTATTATGTGAATTCTTTTTTGGATGTGTTGTTTGAGTTTTTCTATGTTAAGTTGTGGGTTGTTTTGTGCTTGAGGGGTTAATTCGACTTTAACTAGGAATGTATCAAGTGCACCTGGGCGGTCAAGAACTATTAGGTATTGCATTGCGAGTTCGGGAAATTGCATTACAGCAAATTCTATTTGTGAGGGGAACACGTTTACTCCGCGGATAATTAGCATATCGTCGGATCTTCCTGTGACGCATAGCATTCTAGCGTGGGTACGTCCGCAGGCGCATTTTTCGCGGGTGATTTTTGATATATCCCGGGTGCGGTAGCGAAGTATAGGTAAACCGGTTTTGTTTAATGCTGTAAAGACTAATTCACCTTCTTGCCCATCTGGCAGTGGCTCGCCTGTGTCGGGGTTGATAATTTCAACAATAAAGTGGTCTTCCCAAATGTGTAGTCCACTGTGTTCGGGGCACTCTACTGATACACCAGGTCCGCAGAGTTCGGTTAATCCGTAAATGTCAAAGGCTTCTATGCCTAATTCTTTTTCGATTCTTTGTCTTATTTGTTGAGACCAGGGTTCAGCTCCAAAAATGCCTCGTTTAAGTTTGAGGTCTTTTTGGGGGTTTACGCCTTCTTTTGTCATGGTTTCTGCGAGATAAACAGCAAAGCTAGGAGTACAAGCTAGAATTGTTACGTCAAGGTCTTTCATTAGAGATATTTGACGTTGGGTCATACCACCGCCTATGGGAACAATACGTGCGCCAATTTTTTGGGCTCCATAATGGCATCCAAATCCGCCGGTAAATAGTCCGTAACCATAGGCAATATGGATAACATCTTGTGGTCGTCCCCCAGCGGTGTATATAGAGCGGGCCATAATTTCTTGCCAGATTTCTATGTCGTTTTTTGTGTAAACACCTACAATAGGGTTACCAGTTGTTCCGCTAGAAGCATGAATTTCGACAATTTCGTCAGATTTGGCAGCTACCATACCATAGGGATAGTTTTCTTTTAAATCGTCCTTTACTGTAAAAGGAATTTTTTTAAGGTCATCAAAAGTTTGGATGTCTTCAGGTTTTAATCCGATACTGTCAAATTTTTTGTGATAAAAAATACTGTTAGTGTAACAATATTTTACTTGTTCTTTGAGTTTTTGTAATTGATACTTTGCTATTTCTTCGCGTGGCATCGTCTCGATTTTTTCGTTCCAGTACTTACTGTTAACCACTTCGTGCTCCTCTCATTTAGTAAAGTTAATTATACTTTTGTATGTACCTATTAGATAAGAGTTCCTCAATACACAAACATATTGTTTCCAGAAATACTATGAATAGGCAAAAACTGTAGTAGTACAAGTGCAGAAATTTAATACATAAACATGAAACACGTAAAAAAGACATAAGCTAACTTGTTAACTAATAACGTGTATAATACACATAAGCTAAAAACAAGACAGATAGATCTTCTTGCTCATTTATAGCTAGGGATTGTTGCTAAATAAAGTTTACAAAAAGATTAGTAGTGAGTTGTATTGGGTTTATTTGTTGTGAAAGGCTGTATTGATATGTTGATTCGTTGGTTTTTGTGTGTTATTTTTTGGTTCTTTTACAGTAAGTTACATAGACATTGATGGTTTCTTGTATGAGTTAAAAACAAAATCAGAATGAAATATTGAAAAAATAAACCAATTTTAAATGCTCCACTAATAAAAACACTATCAATGTAATTTCAACATGCTATATATCGCGGTTAAAAAACTAAATTATTTAGTAACGTTCCCTTAGCGAAGTATCATTTTTACGAATTTTTCAGGGTCAAATGGTTCTAGATCTTTGTATGTTTGGCCTATGCCTATAAAGAGAATTGGTTTTTGTGTGACATATGTTACGCTTAGGGAAGATCCGCCTTTGATGTCTGCATCAACTTTAGTTAGTATTGTAGCGTCTATGCCTATGGCGCTGTTAAATTCTTCTGCTTGCATTACAGCATCATTACCGATCAGAGAGTCAACTGTAAATATGACTAGATCAGGTTTTACGACGCGCTTGACTTTGACAAGTTCGTTCATTAGGTTTTGGTTGGTTTGCATTCTTCCTGCGGTGTCGATTAGGACTACGTTTATGCCGTGTGCTTTGGCGTGGTTTATAGTGTCAAAAGCTACGGCAGCGGGGTCAGCACCGTATGTGTGTTTGATTACTCGTACGCTTAGACGTCGGGCGTGCTCTTCGAGTTGTTCTATGGAGCCTGCACGGTAAGTGTCTGCGCCTGCTAGGACTGTGGAGTATTTGTTTTCTCGTAGGTATTGGACAACTTTGGCTATGGTGGTTGTTTTTCCTGTGCCGTTTATGCCCACAAACATTATAACGTATGGTTCGGCTTTTTGGCGTTTTTCGGAGATTTTTTCTATTAGGTTTATGCGGTTGTCTGTTTCTAGAATTTTTAGTAGTATTTGTTTTAGGTTGTCTTCTACGAGTGTTTTGCGGTCGTCAAGTCGTTTTATGGAGGTGCCGGAGAGTCTTTTTTCTAGTTCGTCGCAGATTTTGTCAGCGACGGGAAAAGCTACGTCGTTTTCTGCTAGTGTCATTTTAAAATCTGTTAGGATTGGGTTGAGGTTGTCTGTTTTAAGCTCAGTCATTGTTACTTTTGTAACTAGGCCTTTGAAGCCTGACTTGAGCTTTTCAAACATGTATTTATGCGTTCCTTTATTTGGTGTTTGTTATTATAGTGTCTATAGTTTTTTTGGTAGAGTTTATGCGTTCAATAACTTGGTTGAATTGTGTTTGTGCTGCTTGTAGGGCTTTTTCTAGTTCATCTAGGCGTTCTTTTAGAGTACTTTTTGCGTCTGGCATTGTCTTTTCGATGGAGACGTCAGCACCTAGTCCGACTATTACTTTGTCAGGGTTTACTAGTTTTACTTGTACATATGAGCTTCCGCCTATGGGAACTAGCATTTCTGTGTTTTCTTTTTCTTGCTCGATGCCTTCAAGTGTTGCGTTAGCGTATGTTAGATCAGCTAATGCAGTGTTTAGCATGCCTATGCGTTGTTGTAGCATTTGGGCGGTTTGTTCTAGATAACGCATTTCTACACTTAGTTTCTGAAGTTCGTCTTGGTTGCTGTTGTTAGCCGCCAAGGTTTTATTCCCCAAGAACTATTTTCTTAAGGATTTCATTTTCAATTTTATCTACTGGAACTTCTATAGAGGATATGATTTTTATGTGGTATCTTTTTACTCTGTGTTTGCTACCGAGTTCGGTGTAAACTTTTTCGACAGCGTGTTCGCTTTTTTCTGCTAAGAGTTCTTTTGCAAAGGAGGTTGCCAAGTTGGGCTTGTTTATTTCGCCTGTTACTCTGAAAACTTTCATTTATTCTACTTCCTGTACAACATCCAGTGCATTCCCTATTATAAACATCTCGGGTCCTGTTGTCACAGAACCAGCAATGGCATTGTGACTATTTGCGATAAGACCTGTGCCGACGTAGGGTATACCGCAGTTGATCGTGCCAACGTCTACTGGTACTTTGAGTGCTTGTTCTATGATTTTGCGTTCTTTTTCTTTCAGTAGGGGGTGAGCTAGTACGCCTTTATTTGTGGCGGATGCTAAAGAGCCCACGTATGGTAGCCCAGCGATTTCTGTTTGTAAAACTTCTACGTTTAGTGTTTCAGCAATTTTTTTAAGGTCAGTCTCTTTTAGACGTGGATCTGCTATAGCGCCTTTGTCGTTTGCCAGAATTAAATTGCCGTAAGCATTTTTTTTTGTTTCCATAATGGTTATTGTTCCGTCAAAAACATTTTGAATGTCGGTTAATTCTTTTTCGTGAATAGTGTTTGGAAGTACCATACCATTAGAGTTAGCACATACAAGGGCGCCTACTACCAGAGAGCCGCTAATGGTTGTGTAGATTAGTTTTGCGTTTAGCCAATCAGCAAATTCTTGGGCTTTATGTTGAGTCAGCATACGTGGAACCATTACTATGTTTTCTGTTGCTAACGAGTATACGCCTATGCTAGGACTTCCGCCTATGCTTGATAAATATACGGTCAAGGGACTGTTCAACCTATTATTTAAGCACAAAACAGGCAAGTTTAACGCAACTGGTTAATTGAGAAAGAACTTGCAACCTTGCTGCTTAACTTTGAACTGTAAGTTCAGTTCATAAATTTAAAGCTTCGCAAAATAACAAGAAAAATTAGTGCCAATTGTAGAAGGTTGTATATGTGTTTTTAGAAGAGAAGATGTTTGTTTATTCGGATTCAGCTAGGTAGACGGTGACGTTGTCGTCTTTATCTTTGGTTACACGTACTCGAATTTTGCGCGGTGGTTTTTCTATACCTTTGCTCCAGATTTTTTCGTTAACTTCAGGAGTTATGATTAGTTGTGGTAATTCGTCATCTTCTTCTGTAACTGTTGTTGCCATTTTCATGTGTTTAGCTACAAATATTTTTACAAGTTGCATTGCGCGTGGTGAGCGTCTCTTTGGTGGTCTTACCATGGCTTTTTGAAGTGGGATTGTGTATAATCTTTCTTTGACTATGTCATCGTCTTTTGTTGTCTTTTTTGATTTTTCAGCTTTTGCCTCGGTTATCTTTGGTTCTTCTATGTCTATGTCTGCAGCAGTTATGGGTGCGAGGTCTTGGGTAGTGGTTGTAGTGTCTTCGGGTATTTCTACTAGTTCTTGGGTTTCTTGAATTATTTGCTGTTCTTGTTGTGCGTTAACCATTGAGGTATCTCCTATGCCTTTATTTTATTTGTGCGCCAGTTTCGTCTGCTTTTAGGGGTCATTCTGACTTTGCCGTCGGTTCTGGCGACTACCCATGTTGGAACAGACGATGATTCTTTTGATGCTTTAGCTAAACGGCGTTTTTTTGCAGGGGGTTTAACTCTTGCCATTTTTTCATATCCTTGTGATTTTTGTTTCTCGCTTGTGTGTTTGAAGCTGCATTAATATTTGTTTTAGTTGTGCGTCAGATAGGGGTATAGGTAATTTACCTATTTGGGCCATCTGGATTAGTTGCAGCTCGATTTGTTCGGTAAAGTCGGCTCGAACCATTTTTAGGTTGTTGAGCCGCTGTCTTGCTTCAGGAGACAGAATCTGTCTTAACAGGGCCTGTTTCTGAGCTTCAATTTTGTCTTCGGCTTGTGTTTGTCTTTGTTCGTCGCTTACGCGGTTTTGCATTGACAAGAGTTTTCGTTTTCGAATACTCTCAAGCTCGTCATTTGACATTTTGTTTATTCGCCTTGATACTTTTTGAGTTCGGGGACGATTTTTATCATTTCTTTTGTTACGCTACTAGCGATGTCTTGTAATAATTTGCGACCTTTGGGAGACATTTTTCTTCCTTGTGGTCTGCAGGTAACAATTAAGTCAGCTGCTTCGAGTTGTTGAAGAATTTTACGGATGTTACTTCCGCCAGCTTTTTTAACGCCGTCAGGTTGGCTACCGCGATTCTTTCGTCCGCCATAATCAGATCTTAAAGCTTCAAGACCTATTGGACCATGAATGTAAACTTTGCGCAGGATAGATGCACTACGAGTATACCACCAATTTACGTTTTGTGGCTGCTTTTCTACGTGCATGCCTGTTTTAGCTACGCTTGTCCATGACAATGGTTGAACTTCATCGACATTTTCCTTTAAGTATTTCGCCAATTTATCGATGAACTTGGATGCTGGTACGTCATGAGGAGTTGTCAAGATGTTCTTGTCCCTTTTAGTTTTTCCTTGCAGTAAAACAATGAAGCCTAATATAAATATTCTCTGAACAATAGGTAAACTATTGTGTATCTTTAAGCTACAAGATACCAAATATAACTCCCTGTCAAACAGAATATATAATTAGGTAATTGTTTACACTACTCTTCATGTAAGAGTATATAAAGGTTCAAACATTATTTTTGAAGTAATCAAACATTTTACATTAACACAGACTATTGGAGCAATAGTTTTCCGTATAACATTATCATTTTGTATAAATTAAGGGTAGACATGTTTGAAAGTTGGTTATTGTATTGTTGTTAGGTTGGTGTTGTGGTTATTGGTTGTCGACGTTTTCTGAATAGTATAAATACGTGTCCACGTACTTCAACGAGTGCAGATTCTGTTTGGGTAGCGGCTTGTGTTGCTATTGTTTGTGCAGTATTAGTGTCTGTTAGGGCGGCTGGGAGTATTCTGATTTTTACCATTTTGTTTTTTTGCAGTTGTTTTTCAACTTCTGCTGACAGTTGTGGCGTTAGACCTTCTTTACCCACCCATATTGTTGGGCTTTCGTCTTTTAGCACGTGTTTGACGTGGCGTTTCATACGGGAGGTTATTTGTTTACTCACGTTTTTTGCGTTCCTTTTTTCTTAGCATTATACGTAAATTGTGCCCGCAGTTTAAACATGTTGTGATGATGTGTGGTTCTCTTTTTTGTTGTATGCGGGTGCGACTGGTGTAGCCTGGGGTTAATAGGGCGTTGCAGTGTTTACATATGCGTCGTTTATAACGGGTTTGTAGGGGTGTGCGGGCGGACATTGCTATTTTTTGCGCAGTTTTTATGTATGCTGCTGTGAGTTTTGGGTTTGTTTTGCTCAGGGCTTCGGCTTGTTTGAATAGTGTGTCGATGCGATGTTGTGCAATTTGTTTTGTGCTTTGTTGTTTAGGGTTTTTCACGTGTATCGTTATTTGACGGAGTTTTGATGAACTTAAACGTTGTTTTTTGTTGCAAATTTTATGTTGTTTAATTAAAAGTTGTTGCTACTTGTTAATTGTTTTGTTGTATACGTAAGTGCGGTGGTGATGCTTTACAGTTTAAATAGTGTGTATTATTTTTTGCAGCATTATACAAGTATAAAAAATTATAGTATGTTAACAAAAATGGGATCTATCTACATAGATAATTAAGGTGGTTGTTTTGTTTCTTGTTGTGTTAGTTGTGTTTGAAAGTGAAAGTTATAGCGATGGAATCTACTATGAAAAAATAGAAGTTAGTATTTTTATCCAGAGTTATTTATTACTTATTCTCCTCTGCGAACACAAACGTCAAAACATCCAGCCCGAGATATCACCATAACAAACCAAAACACCAACCATCTGGCTACTGACACTACACTTATACTTATTAGGACATACTGTTTTGCTATCATTGTTGCTGTTCGGGTCAGACAATATTTTGACTATTAATCAATATATGCTATTATCCGTTTTTAAAAGCGGTGTTAGGGTTTTAGTTTATGTATGGTAGGGTTTTAGGTATTTGTTAGTTGCTTGTTTGTTTTTAGTTTAGTCATGGTTTTTTCTATTGTGTTTAGTGCGAGGTGTATTATTTTTGTTACTGGGCCTAGGTTTGTTGTCATTTGGCGCAGGTTGTGTATGTCGCGTTTAGTGAGGGTTTTTGTTATTGTTATTAGACCTATAAAGGTAATTATGTAAAATATTGTGCCTATAGTTAGTTCTATTGCACTGCCGATGGTTATGTAGTTTGAGATGGTGTTTAGTATGTTTACTTGGTTTATGGTGTTTTGTAGGAGCGTAAAGTTGTTGAGGTGTAGAGAGTTTATGAAGAGGTATGTGGGTATGGCGGTTATTGTGGCTGTTATGAGAATTTTTGCTGAAAATAGCCAGTTGGTGGTTAGTTCGTAGTGTTTTTTAAGCCAAATTATAGATATTATAACGCTTGGTATTGGAGCTATTAGTGAGGTTATGACTAGACCATATACATTGTAGTACGTTATTAGTATGTAACCTAGGGAGAAGCCGATGATTGTTGTTATTATGGATAATTTTAGGTTTAGTTTCGTTTGTTTTTGGCTATTTAGAATGTTGGTAAAGTTTAGGTTGCCTACGGCAGTTAAGAGGTAACTTATTGAGAGTATTGTTAGGAATATGGGTGTTAGTGTGTAAGAGTCTTGGTATAAGGTTGTTATAGCTTGGGTGGATAGGCTAAGCACTATCATTACGACGGGAATTATTATTAGTGTGGAGTATTTTATGGCGGCTTGGTATATGTTTTGTAGTTCGGTTTTATCTTTTTTTATGTCAAGTTTTGAGAATGCTGGAAGTAGCACAGATGTTATAGGTAGTGCAAAGAAACCAATGAGTACGACAAAGTTTTGGGCTGCTGCATAGTTTCCGATTAGTACGTCGTCTATGTAGACGCGTGCAAGGAAGAATGTGTAGAATTGTGCGAGGAGGGCAGTAAGCATGCCTGCGATAGATAGGGGAGCGCAGTATTTTAGCATTATTTTTAGATATTTTTTGATGTTTATTGTATAGTTTGGGGTTTTTGGTAGTTTGCGGTATACTATTATTATAAAGATTAGACCTACGATGCATGCTATTATGTATCCGGCGGTAATACCGGCGATAGCTCCTGTGACGCCGAAGCTAGTTATGACTAGACCTATGGTTAGTAGTGTTTTTGTTATTGATTGGAAAATTATCATTATACTGTTGTATGTTGTTTCTTCTATTCCTGTGAATATAGCGGTTGCTGCATTGACTATGCCGCCTGTTAGAATTGTAAGGGAAGCTATTTTGATTAGGGTTGCCACTGGTCTTTGGAAGTAGTCATTTGCGAGGTAATCTGATAGAAGAAAAGCAACTATTGATAGAGCAACGCCCATTATTAGTTCAAATAAGAGTCCCGATAGGAATATGCTTTTGATTTCTGCTTTACGGTTTTCTGCACGGTATTTGGCGGTATATCGAGTTATGGCAGTACCTATGCCCCAGTCGCGGAAGATAAAGAGAATATTAGGCACAGTAAGTGCTATTCCATAGAGTGCGTATCCAGATTCGCCTAAAAATTTAGAGATATATATAGTGCCTGCTGAGGATATAACTGTAGAGAGCACTAGTCCCCAAAAGAAATTGAATCCTGCCTTTGTAGAGGTCTTAGCTAAATCTTCCGTGGCACCCATTTTTAACACTTAAGATTGAGTATTGTTAGTTTGGAGAGGTTTATAGTTTGGGGTATCTGGGTTTTAGGCTTAGACTATTTTGATAAAAGAATTTATGTAAAAAAATGTTTACAGTTTTTGTTATGAGGAGACGTTTTTATTGATAGCTAGTTCTAACTATGAAATATTTTAGTGCGCATATCGAATTTTCGTTTTAGATCAGTTAACAAAAACATTACACTGCACACGCCTCATTGCTTCAAATTCTTGTTGTGTTGGATTTCCTTTTTGGACTCGTCTTCTGCTGATATTGTAACGGCAGAACCAGAGTGTTTCAATCCTTGTTGTGTTGGATTTCCTTTTTGGACAAGCACAAAACCTCATCGACAACGAAGGCGTAGAAAGTTTCAATCCTTGTTGTGTTGGATATGTATTGAGTGTTGGACTATCAAATTTAACAAGTTTTTGTAGTTACTACAGCACTTCAACTTTTAGTTAACTATTAACTATTGATGTGTATCCATATTATGGTATTCATATTGCCTAATCTACCTCGAATAAAATTAGAGAAGGTAATCCAACATAAACAAAACTATGTAAACGAAACTGACATAACAAAGTACAGTAGTAAAAACATGGGAACTATACAAAACAACCGAAACCACCAAACCAAGACCACAAATCCAAAGGACGAAAAACCAAAGTAACCCCACACCATGCAACAAATCACAACAAAAAATAAAACAACAACCAACAACAACTCTAAAAGAGCTAATTGAAGAATTCAAACTACAAATAAGCCCAGTAGACCTTAGCAAACGATTAATAAAGCTGGACTATACTTTTTAAAAAAAGAGTTTCCATCCAAAAGAACAAGAAAAACCCTCAGTTATAAAAGATCGCCAACTCTGGCGTGAAAACCAACCTAATTTACAAGGGGCAAATCTTGTTTTTCTTGATGAGAGTTCTATAAATCTTGTTTATACATATCTTTATGGCAGGGCTAAATAGACAAACACGTACAAGGAGGTATAAAGGATGTACAGTTTAAGCGTCAATTCATAATAATGTCTACTGTTTGTTTAAATGGAGAAAAAGGCGCTCTATTTTTGAGGGTATGTTAAATAAAGAATTGTTTGTATTGTATTTACGAATTTGTATACACCAACACTGGTAAGGGGATGTTTTAGTGTAAAGGGGTTTTGTTCATGTTTGTTTAAACTTTGAAAATAAGTGGTGTTGGATTCTTGGTGGTGGAATTATCAAATTTCTGCAATGTTGCGCAGCAGGCATAAACAAAAGTATTTACAACTGTAATCACTAATTGTTGATGCTATTTTGTTGCTTATTTTTTTCATCACTTATTATTGATGGTTCTAGCCAGTTTCTTGAGTTAAATACTGTTTTTTTACCTATTTTTACTTTAAGTGCATCATCATATGGACACATTTCTACGCATCTTGTGCAAAGCATACATTGTGAAGTACGAATTTCTCCACCTTTTTGTTCATACACTTCATTAACTTGTACAAGACAAACCCGTTTACAGATACCACATCTAGTGCATTTTTTTTCATCTTTTTCTATGTGTAGTAGTGGTAATTTTTTAAAAATTTTAAATTGGTTAAGTGCTGCTAGAGATGCGCCTGTAGGGCAGAAACGACACCAAACTCTTCGAACTAAAAAAGCGCCTGCTAAAGTAACGCACACAAACAATAGAGCAAAGATTTGTCCAGGAATTGTTTCGATAAGAGATGTGATGTTACTTAAATATGGGTAGCTGAGATTAATGTTTCCTAAAGTAATATGGCCTGTCCATGGAACGATAAATGGTGTGAGTGGTTCGACTATAAAGCTATAAGAACGGAAGGGTCCTGCAAATTGTTGAAGCATGATAATGTTTGCGTTCATATCAGGTGGTGGGTTTAGTGTCCACAAGATAATGGGTAGAAACAAAAAAATTGTTAAAATTATGTATCGGCTTTTATGAAGGGCGATATTGAGCTTGTCTGGAAGAATTCTATAACGAATTTTAAGTGTTTTTCTTACTACACTCTCCAAGTCCATAATGAATGCAAACGGACATACCCAGCCACAAAAAAATCTGCCTAAAACAAGCGTTGCTGCAAACCAAGTAATAAATATATACAATAATGGAATGGATGGTTTAATGGAAAATATGTAAAATAGTGTTGCTGAACCAACGGCTTGAATGATAAATCGTAAAAAACTTACGCGTGAAACACGGTTTTTTTTCCAAATTAAAACTGAAAGCGCACCAGCTACACCAAAACCTACTATAATGATAAGACTAAGTATACCACCAATTAACTCTCCAGTCATACCAATTCATGTAAAATACTTAGTTCTCACTAATTAAACCTTTTTTAATTCTAACTTGGAGTTTTTTTATGGAATAACTGCTAAAAGATAAATTTTTATTTTACAGGCGTTTTTTTAAAAAAAAGCTATATTAGCACTTTTTAGTAACACAACACTCAAACACAATATACATCTATACATAATTCATAAAACAGTTAACAACCAACCGTAATGGATAACAAAATACTACAACAACAAAGATAACCGAGGCAAAAAGGGTTAGAAGTAAAAAGTTGCGAGTTTGGGTGTTCTTTTTTAAATGGAGGTTATGGATTGTTTGTGTGTTGTATTTTTGTATGTGGTTTACGTGAGTTTCTATTGGGTTTTCACAATATGTTTAGGTGATTATTCGTGTGTTGTATTCTTGTAGGTAGGTGAGGTGTATTGTGTCGTAAGGATATGTTTCGTTGTTTGGGTAAGGAAAGCCGGTCATGTTGAGAAATGGCAGAGGATCAACTGTGAAAGTGAATCCGTATCCCCAAGCGTCGGGTGGGTCTTTGAACCAGCAGGCAACAACTAGAAAGTATGAGCGTTCCATGTTTTTGGCTATTTCTGGAAGATCTGTAATGTAGAATTGCATGTTGACTTGGTCACATTGTCGTCCAATGATAAACATGTCATCTGTTTCTTGTATTAAAGGTGTTACATCGCCATAACGTGTGAATGCGCCCGTGGATGTTGAAGTAGTTTCGTCCCAAAACTGGCCAAGTGTAGCTGTTGATGGTTTTAGGTTGGTTATGGTTATGTCTTGTTGGTTAGTTATGTCAATGCCGATGTAGTCATAGGTTACATTCCAAAAGTTGGTGAAACGCACTACGTATTCAGTAGTATCTTTTGGGAATAAATCTGTCAGGTCAACGATAAAGGTTCGGGCAGTGTAGTCGCTGGGCATAGGGATTTGTCGATTCTGAGAAACTTCAACCCAATTGCCGTCAGGTGATAGAAATTCCATTTTAGGCACAGGTGTAATTGAAGTGTTATCCTCTATTAGTCCAGCTGTTCCAGCTTCTATGAATTTATTTATCCACTCATAATATGTTTCAAATGGTCCCCAATCTACCATACCTGTTATAACTAATTTAATGCTGTCTGCTTCTGAGAGGTCTCCCAAGTTGAGAGTTAGCTGGTTTTGGACTATGTTATTCCAAGCAGGGCTATCGTTGCCATTAATGCCTGGTGTAAAGATGTTATCTTGATAGAGAATTGCTGTTAATACATTTTCTCCTTTTTCGTTAATGGCAGTTATTGGAGCAAGGAAAACGTCAGTAGTTGCAGTGGTGTATATTTGTCCTGTATAACCTTTGTTGAGAATGTTAGACATAGTAGTGTAGACGTCGGTGCCTTTTGGGTGGTCAACAACGAGTAGATTAGCGGAGTCAAGGTAGAAAAGTTCATCCCACTGTTGAGATAGAGTAATGTCAAAATATCCGTCTTTAGCCGTTAGCACTTTATTGTCAAGTTTAACATAATCGTAAGGGTTACCACCGTTAAAAACGATTTCGCCGTTGGCCGTAATGTAGCCAATGTATCCTAACCAGCCTGAATTTGAGACGTCAGTAACATAACTATAACCTGTGCCATTCCAAATATACAATGAGGGACAAGAGGCATATCCACTAAGTACAACATAATTAGCAACTAGAATTGTACGCTTATCAAGCGTAACTGATCTAGTACTACTTGCAACACCATCGCTCCAACCTGTAAAGCCTACAACTCCTGTTCCAACATCAAACGTTTGTGGTACTGAAATGGTATAGTCTCCTGCGGGTAAAATTTCTGTGTACCTATGAGTCTCTATACTTTTTCCATTAATTGTATACGGCAAAGGAAGACCACTTCCACCTGACCGAGCCAAAATAAGAGTATGATAACCCTCTGGCACAACAACAAATGAGCCTGTAAGTGAATTTAACTTGACATTATGTGTTCCCTCCTTTAACACAGTATAAGTAAACTCAACTATCGAAGTAGCTCCCGCAGCCAATTCAACAACTGTAGATCCAACTAAAACACCATCAACAGTCAAGCTTACTAATAACATATCATTATTTGTAGATGGATTCTTAGCAGTTGCAGAAATGCTAACAGTATCACCAACACAACACTCAACAGGACTAGTCTTAAGTACAGATAGCGCTATCTTGCTTGTGTTAGGTGGTGCTGCCTTCAATAAAAATGTCGATATCAAACCGCCAACTTTAACGTTATATTCGCCAATAACAGTTTCAACAACTGTAAATTCAACTGTTTCGTGAGAATTTAAACCCTCAAGAACAATACTAACCGATTCACAAACAACACCATTAAGTTCAAGATCAATAAAAACCTCACCTGCAACATTACCAACGTTTGTTACATTAACCGAAATCTGAACTGGCTGACTCACAAAAGTCTCAGCAGGGCTCACAACCAAATCTGAAAAAACAAATGAAGCCGACTTAACAGGCCCTATTATAACACCTTGGTTCTGAAGGTAAACATAAGCTCCAACAGCAGCACAAACAATAACTAAATCGATAATTAAAAACGCCTTAAGTTTAACTAAAGCTGAGCCAGACAACATCAACCACTCTACTAAAACAAAACACAAATCAAACATTAAATCTTTACGTATTTAATGGCTTTGGGAATATTTCCCAATCAATAGCTTCTTTAGTTTTTACTAATGGATTCCTAATTCGGCTATTTTTTAGGTGTGTTTTTGTTTCAAATAAGTGTAATTGGCCCTCTGTAGTTTGTCTTCTTTATCTTACTGTATATAATAGTCCATGCTAGTTAAAAATCTACCTAAAACTGTCGATAACAATTGTCATTTGAAAGGTTTCCGGAGGTTACCATAGTATAATTCAATATTAAGAGATACTATATTTGTGTGAGTAAATATGTAGGTAATGTGGTGAGGAGGCTTTTTGTTGTTGTCTTTGTAGCAATGTTGTGTGAGTTGTTTCAAGGTAAGTTTTTTGGACAATCAATTAATAACTGAATGGTTATTTGCTTGTATAGTAAGTAAAGTAGTGGGCGAGTAATATGAGGTTAAGTGCAAGGTCGCGTAAAAGATATAGTTTTTTGTTAGCGGTTATTATTATAGTGGTGCTTGTTATTTCAGCGTTGTATCCTTTGCTTAATTCTCTTGTAAGTGCCAAAGTTGAAGTTGTTAGAGATGTGATTATTGGTTTTACGGGTAGCATTAATTTTGAATTATTGTCAGGTTATAATATTAGCATTTTGGAGGTGTATAATATTATTTCTGCGGTTCATGCACTTGTGCCTCAAAGTGTTATAGGACTTTTAGAGCGAAGCAGAGGTATTGCGTATGTTGCAGATAATGCAGTATTAAAAGTTGAGGGGTCAATAAATTGGGGTGTTGATGGTGTTGGAGCGTCAAATATTGGGGATTATGGTATTACTGGTGCTGGTGTTAAAGTGGCGGTTTTAGATTCGGGTGTTGCGGAGCTTGGTGATTATTTGAAGGTTTCTGGAGGATACAATTTTGTTGATAATAATAATGACACATCTGATGTGTTTGGTCATGGAACATGGGTTGCATCTATTATTGGCACTAAGAAGGGTGCACCTTTGGGTTTTGTTGGAGTGTCTCCTGATGTAGAAATTTACGCGGTCAAAGTAATAGATAACAGGGGTGTAGGTAGGTTGAGTCGTGCAATTTCAGGTGTGGAGTGGGCGGTAGATAATGGTATGGATATTATTTCTATGAGTTGGTGTATTAGTGATAATAGAGATTTTGTTTTGAAACAGGCACTTGATAGAGCATATTATGAGCATGATATTTTAGCTGTTGCAGCAGTTGGAAAAAATGAGGATGTAGCATCAGGCGTTGGATGTCCAGCGGAATATGAATCAACTATTGCAGTAACTGCTACAAAAGAAGATCCATATCGTCGATGTGACTGGGTTCGCACGGGGCCTGAGGTAGAACTTGCAGCACCAGGAGAAAATGTTTATTGTTTAGGTACAGATAGTCAGGTACAGTCGGTTACTGGAACATCTTTTGCAGTTGCCTATGTTGTTGGTACAGCTGCTTTAGTTAAAGAGGCAAATTCTACTTTAACGAATGCGGAAATAAGAGATATTTTGTGTCAAACCGCAAATGATCTGCAATTATATGATAACAAAAATAGGGACATATACTTTGGTTATGGACTAATTAATGCAGCCGCGGCTATTCAAATGGCAACAGGTAAACAAATCCAAGCAGATACAAACAATCAAGGATCATCATCACATTCATCAGCTTCGTTAGGTGGTTCAACAAATACGCCACCACCAACAAACACCCCAACAAATACACCACCACCAACAAACACCCCAACAAATACACCACCACCAACAAACACGGTGATTAATGGTAATAGTATAGTTGTCGTTGTCGGTATCATTGTCATTGCAGTGTCTGTTACATCAATTGTTTTCTCTACAATAAAGTATAGTAAAAACAAAAAAAGACATATCTAAATTGTCACATAATAAAAACAGATATTGAAACTATACTTTGGTAATTAAGGAAACGTTCTGTAAGTAAAGTTGGCGTTTGTAGACTGTAGGGTGTCTAAAATAGAAATATAAATTTATTTATCGACATTCTAAGTTAATAATTTTTGCAGTCATAAATTAGGCGGTTGTTGAAGTATTTTGTTATTTTTGTTTTTAGAGTTATAATTTTTTTAAATGTTGAACAATATGTGTTTTTGTTGTTGGAAAAGTTGGTTTTTAGTTGGTTATTTTTTTGCGAAATAGTTTATTTGTAAAAGTTTGAAAAAGAAAAAAGAAAGAGGGTTTTAGTTAGCAATTTTGCGACGTAGTGTAATGGCTAAGAATGCTGCCACTGCACCAACGACTAGTGCTACAATTGCTAAAGCTAATGCTGTTTGAGACCAACCGGGTGAAGCGTCTTCACCTTGTGGACCTTGTGGACCTTGTGGACCTGTATCACCTGTATCACCTGTGGCACCTTTATCGCCTCTTGGACCTGCTGAACCTGCACTGCCTGCTGGGCCTTGTGGACCTGTATCACCTTTATCGCCTTGTGTACCACCACCGCCACCGATTCCGCCTGCATCTAGGATCCCGTCTATTATGTCATTTACGATTTTATCAGTATCAATAGCAGATCCAGTAGTGTCTTCTTCTACTGTGACAACAAACCTTCCGTCAACATCTGAGTCAGAGATAGGAGGGAATACTGCTAACCATGTCCAATTGCCAAGTACTGCGTCTTGAGGGAGCTTGAAGTAGATTTCTGTAAGATTATAGTAACCTGTCGTAGCGTCATATATCCACATACCAGTAGCAGAAAAGTTGTACACTTGAACTAATCTGTCATCAGCTGCATATAGGAAAATCGCACCATCTCTTGGCACTGTCGCAGAGACTAAGAATGTTCCAGCACTATCTCTGTGGTAGGTAGATGAACGAGTTGTAACTTCTGCAACGAATTCTACTACGTTAAATGTTGTTTCAGCAGTTAATCTGTTTGGAGTGCTAGCATCAGTAACGTTAACAGTATATGTACCCATAGGAGCATTGTTTGGAATAGTCCAAGTCACTGATGTTAATGTACCATATTGATAGTTAATAGTGGTCGTTGTGTTTAGCGCTACGCTACCGTCTGGATAAAAGACTAGAACTCTAGCTGGACTACCATTATGACGTCCAAATGAAGAACCACCAATAGTAATCTGTGAGGATCTTATTGCATTGTTAGGTGTTACAGTGACTGTAGTTGTTGCGTTCACATTAAGGGTTGTTTTAGCAGTTAGACCAGGAACATTAGTTGTAATGTTCACAACTGTGTTTGCGTCCACAGGGAGTGTTGGTACAACAAGATTTGTAATACCACCAGCTAAGTCTGTAACGGGTACAGTTGATGTTGCAGTGACATTAATACCGCCTATAGTGATAAATGCTACCATGTTGGCTTGAGTTGGAATACCTGCGTCTTGGAATACTTGTGAGTAAGTGGGGAAATCTGCGTACAAGTCAAAACCATTGCCAGTAACTGTTACAATTGCGCCTGATGGTGCTCTAGCTGGATCTACTGTTACAGTAAGTGGTGCAACAATAAATAGAGTCACTGCTGACAAGCCCCAACGGTCAGTTGCATTAATGTAATACACACCTTCTGGTACACCCGTACCAACTGTAGTTTTTATTGTAACTTTGCCAGTTGTTGCATCAACAGTACCGCTACCAAATTCATATGAAGCACCACCAATTGGAACACCATTTGGATCGATTGGTACAAGTCGTAAGTTAACTTCGTTGTTTGCATATTGTGTAAAGTTTTCACAAGCTATAGTAATTTCATCACCGTCTGGCGCACCTACTATTGGATTAGCAATAACACCAGTTAAACCTGTTAAAGTAAATTTAGCGTCTGCAATATCAGTAGCTGAAGATGTAACATTAATGAGCATGTCTTCGGGTAGGCTAGTAGCTACATCGATATAATCTGGAATAACCACACTGATTGTAAATGTGCCTGCATTGTCACCTGTAGTTGGGATAGTTACAACTTGATTAGCATTTAATTTAACTGTATCAGCTGAATCAGGTGCTAGTGAATAAAGGGTAATTGTGCTACCAGTACCGCCAATATTTCCACCGAGATAAAAGCCTTTGCCAGTAATTGTAACTACTGTACCTGATGGTCCGCTAGTTTTACTAAGTGTGATTGATGGACCAACTGTAAAGTCTGCGGTTGCAGATTCAGATGCATCATCTGTTGCTACGACAGGATAAGTGTTAGTTGTACTAGTTGGTACTTTAAAGTATGCAACGAAGCAGCCAAGACTGTCTGTTTTAACTGTTGTTGCAAGCATAGTAAGTGAAGCGCCACCGAATGTAAAGGTTACCTCAGAATCAGCAGTAAAACCAGTACCAGTAACTTTGATTGTATCATCTATTGTTCCACTTGTAGGATCCAATTCAATTTTTGGCACAACTTGAACACTCACACTTTTAGATGAGCCTGATCCAGCTGTACCACCAGCAATTTCTTCAACCACAAGAATCCAATATTCACCTGCAGCAACAACTGGTACAGAAATTTCCATTTCATAATAACCAGTTCCACTGTTAGATGGTACGGCATTCATACGGTTTTCCGGTGAGATGCTATTCCAATAAACTGATGCAGTTGCACCAGCATTCTCGAGAACACCAGTGACGTTAAGTTTATCACCAGTACCAACATCAAGGGAAGAGCCACTGTAAGGACCATTACTATCGTGTGTAATATCATCGCCAGTCCTCAGATTTTCCAATGTAAGTTCAGTTACTGCAGCGTTTGCTATTGGGACCACTGCTAGCATCACAGATGCAAATAATAGCATTACTATCATGGTTGCCATTAGCTTATTTTTTGTTTGTTTCATATTCATCTTTTATATTTCTTCCTTATTTTAATTTTTATGTAAGCAATATGTAGCTACACCACTTATATATCTACTGTAAACACACCATAGTAAAAACTCTTAAAAATATACATTTTACTACTCGTGTAAGCAAATGTATACATACTGTACGACAGATAGATAAAAGAGAATTAACACTCAAACACAGTTAAACAGAAAACTCTAAAATAATCATTCCTTTCATAACATCATTTTTCTGCAACTTATACCCAAAACTATGCATTATACCCTCTACAAAACGTGAAAGCACTTGAGAAGCCTCCTCAGAAAGAACCGTAGAAACACAACGCACCCTTGTAACATCACCAAAACGTTTCACCTCAACTTCACTTAAATCCCAACGACTAGCGGTTAAAAAAACCTCCAGAGACAAAACAGGATCAACAAACCGCTCTTTCAAATATTTGCCATGCCATACCCCACTATCAAACCACACATCAGAAAGAGCACCCCTACTATGCTTAAACGTTACTGTTGTTAAAAAATTCAAAACATCTAAAGGCACAAATGCACCACCCAAAATTCGCTGAGCATATAAAACCTCAAAGAATTGCCCAAACTCTTTCAAATCACAACCCATAGAAGCAACCTTTATTGCATGAGTTAAAGCATCTTCAAAAAACTTGGAGATAGTCTCACCTCGTTCATGAGAAGCTTTAGCAACACTATCAACAAGATTAGAATTAACATACACCAACTTTTTACCTTTACGCTGCGTCAATATTACACCACATTCCTTACAGAATTTATACGAATCATACCACGTAAAACCTCTTTATTAACAAGTTCATACCCAAAAGTCTCCAATGCACCAACCAAAAAAGAAGCAAAAAGAAAACTATACGCCTCAGTAAATCTAGGACTAGTTACTCGCACAAACAAATTATTACCCTCATGTTCAAAAACAAATTCTGGCGCATTCCACGTAAAAACATACAATTCTTCCTTAAACTTGGCAAAAGATTCAGAGTTTACAATGTCATAACGAGCAGCAAACCAAACACCTGAATCAAACCAACTTTTAAGAGAAGCAGATTTATCTGCCATATATGCCATATCAACCATGTCATACCATAAACGTTCTAAACCTAAAATAAACCCTGAACTCTTAGCCAACTCTAAAACTCTACAATCTTCAACCGTCTGTCGCAAAACAAAACCCATTTTATTACACTGTATCACTAACTGAAAAAGGTCATTAACCAACTCAAACAAACTACACCCCTGATCTTTTGCAATCTCAGAAACTTTATTTAGCAAATCCTCTCGTGCCACCAAAGTTTTACGAGGAACAGTTGCTGCCTTCTTCAAATATACCAACCTGCCACTACATCAAAGAGTGACCCTGATACTACGAACTACAATAACAACTAAAATAATACAACCTTAATAACATTACCTATAAAACAGAACATAATTCCAAAAAATCAAAAAAGCTATGCATAAAAATCACGCCTAAAAACAACTGAAGCATAACCCACAACACTTGAATAATCACCAGATGCAACACCACTACTACAATAACCTAATAGTTTAGCCATAGCACCTACCCCCTTAACAAAAGTAATCAAAGCACCTATTGGACCACAACCACACACACTAACATTGTTAGCCTCAACAACCCTATAAAAACGGTGAGCATCTAAAGAAACAACCGCATCTAAAACAGAAAAATCCTTCCGCTCAGCCACATCAACAGGCTCATAATGCGACATATCAGAAGAAGCCACCACAACAACATCCCCAACACAACCATACAAAGCCTCAACCAAAACATTACCCACCTCCACCGCAGAAAAATAATCCTGCATCAAAAAACAAATAGGAACAATCTTAAACTTTTTACCACCATATAAATACTGCAAAAAAGGAAGCTGCACCTCAAGAGAATGCTCAAACAAATGAGCAGACACATCAACATCAATCAAATCAGACTTTGAAAGAATCACATCCGCCAAAACAGTATCAACTTCTACACTACCAAACGGAGTCTGCCAAACACCCTCACGCATCAAAGACAAACCACTACCAACACCACTATGATTAGGCCCCAAAAGAACCACCGTCTTAGGCAAACCATCCAAAGCAAGCTCAAAAAACCCCAAAGCAGCAACCGAACCAGAATACATGTAACCTGCATGAGGACAAATTAACCCAACAACACTACGATTCATAGAATCAGCACAAAAATTAACTTTAGAAAACTCATCAAGACCAACACTATTTAAAAAACAAGACTCAACTTGAAGCTTAAGCGCTTCAACATCGCCCTCATAAAATTGACCGGCAACAAAAGGACGTCGAAAAGAAGACACCCTTAGGTGTCCTCGTCCTCACGTGTAACTTTGGCTTCAAAATCCTCAATTGTAGCCTGAGGATCTTGATCTACACCAATTTCGCCACGCTCACGCAAAATTTGTCTTGCAAGCAACCAAAAGATAACTGCAAGAGCACGTCTACCTTTATTGTTTGTTGGAATAACAAAGTCAACACCTGCAAACTCATTATCAGTACTACAGAGAGCAACAATGGGTACACCCACCTTAGATGCTTCCTTTACTGCCTGCGCATCAGCACGTGGATCTGAAACAACAATAATTTCAGGATCAACTCTTCGACTATATTGTGGATTAGACAATTGACCAGGAATAAACCGGCCAATAATAGGAGTTGCACCAGTCACTTCACAAAACGTTTTAACCGGCTCATGAGCATACATTCTTGTTGCTACAACAGCAACTTTTGACTTTTCGTATCTTGAAAGAAATTTAGCAGCAGTTCTAATTCTATCATCAGTCTGTTTAACATCCAAAACAAACAAACCATCAGGTCGAATACGATAAATAAATGGAACCATATCCAAAGTTTTCATTCGGGTACCAATGTGAATACCTGCAGAAAGCAACGTATCTCTTGGGAGCAATAACTCTTCGCCAGGTTGACTTTCTTGTTTCTCATCTTCATCATCTTCTACAATTTGCTCGTCCTCTACAGATAGCTCTACTTCATTAATTTCATCATCCACAAAACTTTCTTCTGCCTCAGCTTCAGCAACTACAACATCAGAGTTTACTGCAACAGACTCTTCTACCTGTGGCTCATCCACCACTGCAACAGACTCTTCTACAGTATTTGTAACTGTAACTTCATCTTCAATCTCTGGTTGATTTTCAACTGGTTGATTTTCTTTAACTTGGTCTTCTACCAATTTTTATTCCTCTATTTATCGTATTTTTAGACTAGCCATTTTAGCTCGATCCCCAAGGAAATGCTCAATTCTTATGAGTTCATTGAGCTTTGCAACTCTTGCACCTTCCACCACACCTGTCTTAATGATAGGACATTTATAGGCTACAGCCAAATGAGCTATATGCCAATCGCATGTATCACCAGATCGGTGAGACACAACAGGATCATAACCGTGCCTCTGAGCAAGCTCAATTGTTTTAGCTGCATCACTCAGTGTACCTATCTGGTTAACTTTAATGATGATTGCATTTCCAGCGTTAATCTTTATCCCATTATTTAACCTTTCAGTATTAGTTGTGAACAAATCGTCTCCGCAAATCAAACAATTCTTAGTCTTACGGGTTAACTCAGCAAAACTCTGAAAATCATCCTCATGAAACGGGTCTTCCACATAAGAAAGATGATATGTGTCAATTAATTCACGCATAAACTCAAGTTGCTCGCCTGAATCACGTTTAACATCCTCATTGGCGTAAATATACTTACCCTCTTTCTCATTCCATAAAGAAGAAGAGGCAACATCAATACCAAAACCACACTCAAAATCAAGCTCATTACCAACCTCTTCACAAGCTTTAGCTATCACATCAAAAGCAGTAACAGAATCAACATGAGCAATCCAAGCACCCTCATCACTTTTACCACCATTAAAAGTGGCGCTCTTTTTCTTTAAAACATCACCAATCCTTTTATGAACTAACATATTAGCAGACGTAGCCTCAAAAAAAGACTCAGCTCCATGAGGAAGCACCAAATACTCCTGAATATCAGGAGACTTACCACGAGCATGCTGACCACCACTTATACAATTACCAAGCGGATAAGGCAAGCTTGTAGCAACATTACCACCAAGAAACTGAAACAAAAGCAACCCATGAGAATCAGCCGCAGCCTCAGCATTAGCTAAAGACACCGCAAACGCAATATTACCACCAATATTTTTAAAATTCGGACTACAACCATCAACCTCATGAAGCGTATCATCAATCTCCTCTTGAGAATCAGCATTCAAACCCGCAAGCTCAGGCGCAATAAGCTCTTCAACCTTCTTAATAGCAACATCAATACCACCTGAAGGATAATACATCACCTCAGCCTTACCACGGCTCTTCCCAGCAGGAGCAGACGCTCGCCCAAAACCAGAAGAAGTTATCACATCCACTTCTATAGTTTCTTCTCCACGACTATTGAAAACTTTACGCGCAATTAAATCCTCAATGAAAGACGACACTATTAGTATCCTCAAGTCGCTATAACTCTAACTCACCACTTATTTTAGCTTTCGGAAAGACCAACATACTTATTCAAAAACACAATCAACAAAAACAAACACAAAACAAAAAAGAAAATCAATCAGACTTTTTTTTAGCCACATCATCTTTTTTATCATCATCCGTCTTTACAATTCGTGTATAATAATACTCACCAATACTCTTCTGAAACTCATCCATCTGTGAGCTTAATTTATTCACACGAGGACGCAAACTCGCAGGATCACGACGAAAAGTAACATTCATCTCTTTCAAAAACATATTCATACCCTCCCGCAACGAAGCAGGAGAATTCGCAACACCACAAACCCCAGGCTCACCATTAAAAACCATCAACCTATCAGCAATAAAATCCTGAGTCACCACATCATGCTCAACCACAAATGCAGGAATACCATGAGCCTCAACCACACGCCGCAAAGTTCGCGCCATATTCAAACGCTCCTCAACATCCAAATAAGCACTAGGCTCATCAAGCAAATACAAATCAGCTCTACGACTAAGACACGCCGCAATCGCAACTTTCTGAAGCTCACCACCACTAAGCTCCATAACATCCCTATCCATAAGAGTCTGAAGACGCAAAGGTTGAGCAATCTCTGTTTTATACCAAGAAGAACCAAAATTCTCCTTTGCCACACTCATCAACAACTCCTGCACCGTACCAGAAAAATCAGGAGCAATATACTGTGGCTTATAACTAACAACCAACTCACCAAACTTACGCTTATCATCAGACTCATCTAAACCAGCCAAAATCTTAACAAACGTAGTTTTACCAATACCATTAGGTCCTAAAACACCAACAATTTCCCCACCGCGAATCTCACCAGGCTCCGCCCGCAAAGTAAATCCTTGAAAAGTCTTCTCAAATACATCCCACTTAAGCAAAGGCGCATTAACATTCAAACCCGCCGTTGGAGGACGCTCCTGAAAAACAATAGACTCCTTACGGAATTTTATATTTTCATCAGAAATATACCCCTGTAAATAGATGTTAATACCCGTACGCACCCCATGCACATGAGAAACAACACCATAAACCCCAGGTTCACCATAAAAAATACAAATCTGATCAGAAAGATAATCAATAATCGCCAAATCATGCTCAGCTACAACAATAGTCTTCTGCTGTTCCTTCAAACCACGAATAACACGAGCAACAGTAAGACGCTGCTTAACATCAAGATAGCTTGAAGGCTCGTCAAACAAATAAACATCCGCCTCACGACACAAAGCAGCCGCAACCGCAACACGCTGAAGCTCACCACCCGACAAAACATCTAAAGACCGCTCCCAAACCTTACGCAACTCTAACACATCAGCAAGATCATCTAAAACCTTACGCTCATCAACTTTCTCTAACAAATCACCTGCCCTACCGGTAACAGCCTTAGGAATTTTATCAACATATTGAGGCTTACTACTAACTCTAAGTTTCTTCTCACTAAGCCGCTGAAAATAATCCTGAAGATTTGAACCACGATAATACTGAATTAACTCACTCCAACACGGAGGATTATCAAAACGACCCAAATTAGGTCTAAGCTCACCTGAAAAAACCTTAAGAGACGTACTCTTTCCTATACCATTTTGACCTAACAATCCAAGAACAGTCCCCGCAGACGGCATAGGCAACCGAAAAAGCTTGAAACTATTCTCACTAAACCTATGACTACAATCAACATCGAGCTCATTAGGTAAATTAACAATACTAACTGCAGCAAAAGGACACTTTTTAACACAAATCCCACACCCACTACAAAGCACCTCAGAAATAACAGCCATATCACCCTCCACCCTAATAGCCTCAACACGACTACGCACCATAGGGCAAAAACTCACACACAACTGGTTACACTTCTTAACCTTACAACGGTCCTTATCCAAAACAGCAATTCGTGTCATATCAAACACAGAAAAACAAAAAGACAGTAATAAACCATACCCAACAAACACAAAAAAACAATAACAAGCACAAAAACACAAACGGACTTGCCTAAAAATACACAACAGTCTAAAACAAAAGATAGGGTTCAACTGAAAAAAGAAAATAAAAAACTACTAGTTTACCATTCTTCCTCTTCCCATTCTTCATCTTCGCCTTCTTCCCACTCTTCATCCTCGTCAATACGGTACATCAACATACTCTCTTTCACCTCACACTAAAGCGATTATTACCCACATTGTCTATAGGTAATTTTAAAGATTTAGATACGACAAATGACGAAAAAATATCCAAAAAAACAAATCCAAAAAAGACATCTGCACCAATTTTTCGCCCTTACAAACCAACAAAACAAACAAAACCGATAAATTCACCACAACCATCAACAATACGGAATGATGTGAGGCGACGGCTTTGAGCCACAAGCAGTGAGAAATCGTCAAACAACACTGACCCACACAAACATACCTACAAAAACAAAGTTTTGACGAAAAACAGTTTCACTTTAACTTACCCCTCTCCAGCACCACAGAGTAGTTTCAATGAACACCTTAAATAGCTAAAAAACACAAACACCAACAAGGAAGACACACCAAAATGATGACACAAAAACTACTCACAAAACCAACAACAACACTAACACAACAACAAAAACCATCACACCTAACACTAAACATACCAAGCATAGACCAACTCTTCCCCTGCTTTAAACCAGGCGACTTCGCAGTACTACACGGAACACCAACAGCAATAACACCATTCACCACAAGAATATGCGTCCGAACACAAATACCAAAACAACAAGGCGGACTTGCAAGCAAAATAATATACATCAACAACGAAAACACCTACAAACAACACAAAACAACGCACTTAGCAAAACAACACGGACTCGACCCACACAAAACCCTCAAAAACATCATCACCAAACAAACCACCACCGCATACAAACTAACAAGTCTAATAACAGAAAAACTAGAAAAAACTATAAAAAAACACAATGCCAAAATAATAATCATCACAGACATCGCAAAACACTTCCTAGACGAAAACATCCCCGAAGAAGAAACACAAACCATATACAACCAAATACTTAACTACCTATCAAGCCTCACAAAAAAACATCAAATAATCATAATCACCACATACTTACCACACAACAACACAAAAAGAAACACAAAACTCAAAGAAGCAACCCTCACAAAAACTAACATAAACATAGCCTTCACCAAAACACTCTACAATAGCGAAATCGAACTAGAAAAACACCCAACATACATGCTAGGCATCGCAGACTACCCAACAGAAACCACAACACTAACAGACTACTTCACAAACAAATAAACAACAACCACAACAAAAAACATAATTTACGAAATCACATGACCAACAGCATACTTTTCATTAACACTAACTATTCTAACTTTTACACTATCACGAGGCTTAGCCTTAGGCACAAGTATACTAAACCCACGAACATTCAACCGACCATCACCATTGGGAGCTAAATCAATTATAGTCACATCAATCTCCTGTCCTAATTCCACAGGACAAGGCTTTTCCACATACTTAATTTTAAATTTACCACCACGAACCCTACGATGAACCATACTCACATTTCCTCTTTACACACAAAAGCTGACTTAAACTCAATCTTACCACATTTTGGACATAAAAGTACAGTCACAGGTAACGTTTTACCACTAATTAATGGAAACGTATTACCACACCAATTATCTACAATAAACTGAGTTTTGGCCCAAGCCATAGCCACATTACAAGAAAAACAAAAAACAACAGGAACATGCTCGAGTTGTAAAGACCCAGACGCAAGACCGGTATCAACTACACACACATCATCGCCATCAGCTTCAATAACAGATTTAGGCGCCACACAATTCTCAGACTGCCCCAAGTACTTACAACAAATAGCACATTGAAGCCTAAAAACACACAAATAACAACAAGCATTTTTTTGATTATTCTTACAATTCAACTGCCGGTTAGCTCTCGCTTTAGAGTTATCACTAAAAACAACACAGCTTTTATCAACCGTTAGATATTCACAACTATTAGCCAAATCAGACATACATTCACGCTCTTAACCAAGAATGCTTTCCTAAGTGTGTTTTGGTAACAACAACAGATAACAAAAAATTTAGATACAAACAAATAAAAAGAGGTTAAAAATCTTTACTTGTTCTACGAATCTGGAAAGTTTGAACCTGACTTACACCTGCAATTTTACTCATCTCAACTTCAAATTCATCAACAAGACCCATAACATCTTCAGGGAATCGCAGTTGAACAAGTAAAGCAACTAAACCAAAAGCAACTGGTTCTTCACCCCAACCCTCAATTTTAGAGCCCTCAGGAAGAATTTTCACAATTTCAGTTTTTAGAGAATCAAAACTTGCCACTATATCTTCAGGAAAGACCTTATATGTTACAAGAATAGCGCCCATCAAATTCACCAATATCAGCTATGGCCCTTGAAAACCACATTTTGGACATTTATAAAGACGACCGAATTTACGGCATTTTCCATCCCGCTTAATTTGCATTTCGCCACAACTTGGACACAGAAACTTTGTAGATTCTGACCCCGGCGCAATTGGTTTCCCACAACTTGTGCAAGTTACCATAGATAATACATTTCTTTCTGTCATGACTGCTACACTTCTTGCGGTTTCTAATGTAAGGGTTACTTATAACTGCTATGCTCAAAAAAACACATGATTTAGTCGCAAATCAACAAAAAACACCAAACAACCCAAACAAACACACCCACAACACCCAAAAACAATCAAACATACAAAAAACAACAACACAACCCTTACTACCTGCATTCCCAAAACACATAATGATGTACTGTGCACAATAAACAAAAATATTTATCACACATTCAACCATTAATCAGCCATTTTTACTACATTAGAAACAAAAAATTCAAGCCAATTTCAAAAAATCACTACAAAAATTCATCATTACGCGACACGACTTATAGTGAAAAAATAATGCCCACAAAAACAGTAACTTTAAAGACGCCATGTCTAGAACTAAAACCAACATATCAACTCATTTCAAGTTAGCGGAAAACCAGGATATACACACTATAAGTAGCGGCTTGACAAGTTTAATTTTAGCGCTTAACACAGTCTAATAGACGACAGACCCAAAAATGGCACCTATGAAAAACACAACCAACAAAACTAAAAGCACACGGCCACTTCATCTACAACCTAACGGCCATAGAATTCACGGTAAATTTTAATAAAAAATGTGGTTAGTTCGTTGTTGCGTATTGGTTTTTCTTCATAGCAACAATGGCAACGACAGTAATTACTGAACTTATAAGGACGAATGCAACAACTATCCATACTATAGACGAGTCAGTGTTTTGATTTTGAGCATCACTGGTTAAATTCATTATGATTGTATGTGTGCTATGTGTGTATGTGATGGTAATAATCCAGGCATCAGATTCTTGTGAACTACTAAACGTGATTTCGTTACCGTCAAGGTACACTTTAAGATTTGAGATGTCTTTGATGAGTGTTTGCGGTATGTTTACGCTAACGTATCCTGTTGTTCCTGTTGTTCCAGATGCGGTAAAGCCTAATTCGCTGGTTTCTGAATTAAAACTAAGTTGTGATATAGTTGAATTGGAGGTCATTGTAAATACAGTGTTTTCTTTACTGCCTTCTTTAGCTGGTTCAATTGCAACGGTTACTGTTGCTACTGATGAATTATATGTTACATCTGCAGCACATTCAGCTTTAATTAAAAATATTCCTGATGTTTGAGATACCCAAACTGCACTGAATTTACCTGCATTATCTGTATTAACTAATGTTAGAGGTTCCCATGTTCGGCTACCGTCTTTGCTGACATATAGTTGAACTGTTTTGTTTGCAAGGGCTTCATTATTACTTGTGCATGTACCGCTAATATCCACTCTAAATCCACCATTAAGAGGCAAGCTCTTACAGTGGAGGCCAATTACAGGTGTCAACTTACTGGGTGACAAAGACGGTGAAGGTGATGGTTTACTAGAATTCGAACCAGATGTTGGTGTTGGTGAAGGTGTTGTAGTTGATGCTAAGGGTAGTTTTATTATGAAATTGGTTTGTGAGTCTTCTATAGATACCCAGTGTAGTCCATTGGATGCTGTGGGGATTTTAACTGTTGTAGTAAATGATCCTTGTGCGTCGACTATTGAAGTTCCGATTATTTCTGCAGTAGTCCATTGATTTGGAGTTACAGTATTTACAACTGCCACTCCATCCCAGCGAATGTAAATTACATCACCTGGATGGAAGTAACGGCCCGAAATTGTTATGGTTTCTCCAGGTGTTACTTTCAAGTTGTAACTTTCAAAGTTAGTAGAGTTTCCATAAAGGGTTGATGCTATTTTACTTCCGACCTGTTTTAACCCACGTGCATATTGAGTGTATTCCGCGTATGCGTAATCGGTGTTATTAACTTTTGTTCTAAAAGATATCTGTGAATAAACAGAACCATAATCACCGGCATAATTTGTTTTTTTCAGATCGGGAATTTTTTCATTTAAATTAATGTTTCCATTAGCGTCTGCGCGTACAGTTATCCAATAGTTCCAGGAACTATAAAGTCTATCCTGATACTCTATGTCAACATTACTAAACGGTGGATAACCTGAGCCAGTATATTGTATTTTTGCACCGCCTGGACCTGAAGCTGGTGAAATTTGAAAAGTACCTGTTGTTACCAAGATTTTTATTATAAAAAAGTTACCTGTTGAATCTTCAATAGCTATGTAATGTTCACCGCCATCAATTGTGGTGGGGAGGGTTACTGTTGCTGTAAAATTGCCTGATTGATCAGTTGTTGTACTGACTAGTTTTATTGCACTTCTCCATTGATTATGGGTTACTGTTCCAACAGTTGCTTGACTGTCGAGCAAGACGTAAATAACTCCAGGATGGAACCATTTACCTGTAATTGTAAATGTATCACCTGCTTTAAAGTTAACAGTTGAAACTAAACTGGTGCCGTTTCCATAAAGACCAGAAGCTATTTGATTACCTACGCTTTTAATTCCTCGTGCATACTGGGTATAAGTTGCAAAACTGTATGGTACACCTTGATACGTTACACTAAATTGAACGTGATTAACAGCTCCTGAGTTATCTCCTTGCTGGTTAGATTTTCCTAAATCAGGCATAATTTCAGTAAATGAAAAACTTCCTGACGAATCGGTTACTATGTCTTTCCAAGCTTTATATGTTAAATATACTGGATCATAATATGTAATGACAAGTGCTGTGTTAGGTAAATAGCCTGAACCACTAAAGGTAACGGGAATTCCACCAGTACCATTATGTGGAGAAAGGTTAAAGGTAAACTGATTTGATGGAGAGGTAAGTACATTTATGTATGTATCGGTTACTGCAACATTATTTGTATCGACTTCTGAACCTGCAACGCCAAAATCAAAAACTTTAACAGAATAACGTCCTGCAGCCATATTACGTGCAAAAGTACCGTTTATCCAGTTATTTCCAATAACCCATGAACCTTCACTGTTTGAATACGAATGTGTCAGAGTTGAATCTTTAAGCATTGCTACTGAAAACATAGGAGAATAAACGTAGTCACCTGGTGAAACAGTAGCTGAAAGATCACGACTCAAAAGGAGGTAAAAACTAGTACCTGCCCATTTGATACTTGAATCCCCAAAATACAGATTCACATCATCACCAGCATGTACCTGTTGATTTACATCGCTTACAGTAGTCTTATTTATCCTAATTGAACCTATAGATGAATGTACAAGAGAGATCTGCGTTGGAATAATAATTCCAAGTATAAACAGACACGTAATAAGACACACAACTTTTCTATTTTTCCTATTTAACATACTAAACCCCAATATAATATAGCATACACAGTATTTAACTTTAATGTCGTATCATACAATACAAAATAACGATTCTCAAAAAATTTTTATTTTCTAACACACAATTCATCACACAATTAACACATAACTTTGCATTTAAAGGAAAAAATTATAAGACACTTAATCTTATCAGTAATATAAATAGCTCTGTGTGAGCCATATGTTCAAAAAACAAAAAACCATTCTCGCAACAATATTAATTGTAATAATTGTTTTATCAACTATTATGGCTTATTCAATCCAACATTCAAAACAACAAAAAAACAAGAACACTTCAACATTTGTCGGCGTAACTTACGGCGGTAACTCAGTATCTGAAGCTAAACAACTCATAAACAAAGTTAAAACATATACTAACCTCTTTATTTTACAATCAGGCAATCTCCAAAGAAACCCAGATGCCATAAATGAAATAGGAGACTATGCAGTTGCCACCGGACTATACTTTATACCATACTTTGGCAATTATATCGAAGCTTCCCTTGCCACTTGGCTTGACTCTGCAAAACAACGCTGGAACGACCACCTACTTGGAATTTACTACCGTGACGAGCTAGGAGGAAAAATGCTTGACGATTACTACAAATTCACCGATCCCATTACAGGAAACGCCATAACAAAAACACGCTACGGCGATATTGTAGTAGAAAAAGCAAACGGAGAAATCATACATTACGAAATTGATGGCAACATAAACCTCTATGAACCTACAAACAACGGCGAAGGAAAATACTCAACATACAAACCTGACGGCACGATAATCCTACAACATGGAGCAACAGCGACAACTACTTACCAAAAACTATCAGCTAATCGACCGCTCAAAACTAATGAAGAAATAGTCCAACAAATCACAACCCAAAACACTAATGACCTAAATTTTCTAAAAAAATCAACCACCGTTTTTAGTTCCGACTATGTGCTCTATTGGTATAATTATCAGTCAGGATACGACGTAATTCTCACACAACTAGGATGGAACATTTCCCTCAACCAACAAATCTCACTTTGCCGTGGAGCAGCAGTTACACAAAACAAAGACTGGGGAGTAATAGTCACTTGGCGATATAATAATCCACCATATCTTGACAGCGGAGACGAAATCTACAATCAACTAAAAACATCATACGAATGTGGAGCAAAGTACATGGTTCTGTTTAACTTTTATGAAGAAGACGCATCAAATCCCTACGGCACACTTAAAAACGAACATTTTAACGCCTTGAAACGTTTCTGGCGTGATGTTGTAGAAAACCCACATATTAAACCAAATACAATTGAGGCTAATTCAGTACTAATTCTACCCAAAAATTTTGGTGGAGGTTTAAGATGGCGTGAAGATACTGTTTGGGGCGTTTTTAAAGCAGACGACACATCAGGCAGAATTTGGGATTTAACTCAAACAACCTTAAACACATACGGGTATACTCTGGACATAGTGTATGATGATCCCACTTACACCTTATCACCCAATTATACAAACATTATAAAATTTCAAAAGTAAACAACTCTTAAAAGTCCATCAACAGCGTGACATACTAGTCAAACTTGTGGCTAAAGACCATGATTGTTTACTAATATAGGTTAGGGATAAAAATGAGGACCATCTCATTATGAGACTGGGCCTAAAAAGTTAATGAACAGTTTTCTTTTGAAAAGCCAAAAATTAATGTAAACCAACAACAGCGTGATGCATACCTCGACTTGGAAAAGAAATTCTCTTTGGACTAACCGGCACACTCTTAACTTGACCCACAGGAAAATGGTGAAATTTGACATACAATTTAGGCAGGTAAAAAATAACAAAGTATTTAATTTTTAGCCAAAAACTGCAATAAAAAACAATTCACACTTCAACAAAACACAAAATAACACTAGCAAACAACCAAAAACAAGAGTCAAAAATTAAAAATAACTAAAACGCATCACGGCAGACATCAAAACATAAAATCTATTCAAACCAACCCAAACAACAAACACAGGAATGAAAAAAAGAGAGTTAAAGCTATTAATTATTTCATTTATCTTTATTTTAGAGTGTGTCTATTTTGGGCGTAAACTTTAAAGATTTAATACCAAAGAGTCCAGTAAAACTAGAAGATTTAAGTGGTAAAGTAATCGCTATAGATGCATACAACGCTATGTACCAATTTCTAAGCAGTATACGACAACCAGATGGTACACCACTAAAAGATAGCACAGGAACTATTACAAGCCACCTAAGCGGACTGTTCTATCGTACAGGCAACCTCATCGAAAGAGGGTTAAAACCAGTTTACATCTTTGACGGTGAATCCCCCGCACTTAAAGCCACAGAAATTGAACGCCGAAAACAAATCAAAGTCCAAGCTATAGCAGAATACGAAAAAGCTGCCACCGCCGGTGACACTGCTAAAATGCGCAAATACGCCCAAGCCGCCACGACCATGAAAGACTACATGCTAGACGATAGCATAAAATTATTAGAACTCATGGGATTACCCTGGATACAAGCACCGGGAGAAGGCGAGGCTCAAGCAGCACACATAACCAAAAAAGGTGATGCAGACTACTGCACAAGTCAAGACTACGATAGTCTACTCTTTGGAGCACCCAAACTATTACGCAACGTTACAATTTCAGGCAGACGTAAAATACCAGGCAGAAATATTTACACAGAAATAACACCTGAAGTAGCAGAACTATCTAAAGCACTAAACTTTTGCAAACTAAACTATGAACAATTAGTTGACGTAGGTATCCTAATTGGCACGGACTTTAACCCAGACGGCATAAAAGGTATAGGACCAAAAACCGCACTAAAACTAATAAAAGAACATAAAAACCTAGAAACAGCGCTCACACACATCAAAGATGCTACATTCCCAGTAGAGCCAAATAAAATCAGAGACATATTCCTACATCCAAAAGTCTCAGACAACTATAAAATCGAGTGGAAAAGCCTCAACCACCAAGGTATCATAGATTTTCTCTGTGAAACAAAAGAATTCTCCAAAGAACGTATCCAAAAAACCCTTGAACGCATAGATACAGGAAACAAAAAACAAAAAGGCAAAACATCACTAGAAAAATGGTTTAACTAAAACATCACACAAAAAATTGTTACCAAAAACCCTTGACAACTAAAACCACAAACCCACAATTCTATTAACATCATAGTCAATAACAAAAACAAAGAACACTACACAAAAACACTACCACCACTAAAAACATTTTTGACATTTAACCAAACAACATATAAAAACATAAAAAAACAAACTATACAAACACAAAAACCATAAACAAATTTTTTATAACAGTAACCAAAAATAACCGCGATACAGAATGGAAAAAAAGCGTCTACTCCAAACCAACAACAATAACAAAACACAAACAACAACAGAAATCAGCATCCTACAAAACCCCCAAGACCTAAAAACGATACTTGGAAACCTAAGCTGGAAAATACTAACAATGCTTATAGAAAAAGAAATGTACCCCATAGAAATCGCCAAACAACTAAACATGCATGAACAAAAAATCTACTACCACATACACAAAATGGAAAAAACCGGTGCAATCACCATACAAAAAGAAGAAAACAAAAAAGGCGCCACAGCCAAATACTACAAAACCACCTCACCAGCATTCGGCATAGAACTCCCCACAAAACAACCACAAACAACCACAACAACACAAAACAACTACCATAATAACCAAAACACCCCAGAGACACTACAAAAATTTTTCCAAGAATTCCTAAACAACAACATACTCGACGGAAAAATCATAGTAGGCAGCCCACAACCACACGGCCCATTTAAAACAAGCGCCCGAGACGGACACTACGCAGCACACCTAGCCCTATCTATAGGCCAATTCGCCAGAACACATGCTGATGAATTCGCCATAAAACTTGATGTCGACGTAAAAGTCGAAAAAGAAGAAAAAAACAGCCTAATACTCGTTGGAGGACCGGGCACAAACTTGCTAACACAAGAAATTAACGAGCATTTACCTATCAAATTCCAAATGCATCCATCCAACCAAGGCTTTCTATTTGGCGGATTAATTTCCAAAAAAACACAAAAAAACTATACCTCAGACAGCGCAGGTTTAATAGCTAAAATCACAAACCCGTGGAACAAAGATAAACACATAATTGTCATCGCCGGAAACAAAGCAGTTGGAACCAAAGCCTGTGTGTTAGCCCTAACAAACTTTTGGGAAAAAACCCTCCAATACTACGACAACACCAAAAACACTTTCGCAACAGTTATACAAGGATATGATCTAGACGGTGATGGAAAAGTAGACTCCATAGAGGTCTGCGAATAACATGACCACAACAATAAAACAGCTAAAAGAACAAATCACAGCCTACGGACATGAAAACATTCTAGCTACACACAAAAACACTCTAATGATAACCAAAGACAAAAATCTAACAAAAAAAGGCGACTGCATCATAGCAATAAACGCCGATAAAGCCATAGCAGACCTAAACACAGAATTCAAACAAAAACTATGCCAACCAAACACCAAACTCTACATAACAATTGAAGCCGACAACTTGATAGAACAAATCACCGCATACGGGTCAAATGAACTCAACTTAAACCACAACAACGATATAGTTATACGAAAAAGCAACTTTACATCAGACCGCACGCTAGCAATAAAAGCAGACAAAGCAGCAAACGACCTACCACGAGAATTTATCAAAAAACTTGAAAAACCAAACCAACAAATCAAAATAACACTCACCCTTATCTAACAAACAAACACGCCTACAACCACACAGCAAACAAACCCTTTCCTAAAACATTAACAAATAGACAAGTTAACAAATTTTAACATCTAACACAACCTGTTGCTCATAAGGCGCAGTTTCACGTACACTTTTAACACCTACAAACTCAACAACACCTCTTCCTTGCTGCTCAACTATTCTAGTAAAACGTATTTTCAAATTCTCAATAGTATCAGGCCTACGAACAAAACCATAAAAATGCACCAACCCTCCAACAGGCTTTAAAGTTTGACATGCCACATCAATAAAATCAATCGCTGTCTCAGGCAAATTCATAATCACTCTATCAGCAACACCTCGCAACAAGCCATTAGCCAACTCTCGCGCATCACCTAATAAAGGAAAAACATTACGTGTTACCTTATTTACCTGAACGTTAAGTTTAAGCAGATCAACCGCATCAGGATTAATATCTACCCCATACACTCTCGCATTAGAACACAATTTACCAATAGGTACAACAAAAGGACCCACTCCAGCAAAAAGATCAACCACTACCTCACCATTAGTCACAAGAGATGCCACCCTATGATGCTCCTGAGAAAGACGAGGAGAAAAATAGGCCTTAGCCAAATCGACATGATACTTACAACCATACTCATTATAAACAGTCTGAGCCCTATTCTTGCCAGCAACAAAAACTAAATCACGAACACGATAAATCCCACTAATCGCACTCGCCTTCGCATAAACACACTTTATATTCTTATGCACCCTCAAAACCGCCTGCCCAATAACCCCGTGATACAAACTCAATTCAGGAGGCATTTCAATTACCGCCACATCACCTACAATATCAAGAGACCTAGGAATACTCAAACACAAATCAGAAGGCAACTCACGCTTGAGAACTTCAAACAAAGTTTCCCTCACAGGACGCTTCACGATAAAAATTTTATCATCTAACACCAATGAAGAAGCTACAGCCCTTAATTGAGACAACTCAACCGCACTAGGCGATCTTGCAAGCGGAATCCAAAGTTGATCTGCCTGACGCTCAATAAATAAAGTCTTATCCACTAACTCAAGTTTGTGTGCTAAAGAAATAACTTTTTCACCCAAATCTTTAGACACTTTAAGACAAACAGTAGCCGGCATGTATAATCAACGTACTTTCTCTATTCGATACAACGAGTTATTTACTTTTTCAACACTAAACTCAGAGTTTAACATAGTCTTCATAAGCCAAATATTAGTTTCAACATGTTCAGAAAAACAGCGCGTGTAAAAAAACGAGTTACCCGAAGCTAAGGCCATATAAGGAATAAGCATATCAGCTAAAAACGCATCAACCGTAGACCCAGCCTTCAATTCAGATACAAGTCTAATAGCAGCTTCTTTACCTACAGACTCACTAGATTTATTAAGACCACCCAGAGCATCAGCACCAATAAAAGCACCCGCATCAGTTTTAGCCCATAACGTAATCGAACTACCCTTCTGATACGGATTTGACTGGTCATTCAAAACATCAATTCGCGAAGAATAACCACCTTTAGTTAAAACATTCACTGCCGCATCAGCTTGACGCTTAGCAACATAGCGATCAGACAAAAAAGTACAAACCGACACTCCATTAACACTATCAAACTTACCAAAACGCTCAAACCCAACTGCCCTAAGCAAAGAAGGCTGCACAATCAAAGAAGCCTCACCCAGACCTTTAGGATAATAACCATACTTTTGCACACTAATCTCAGCAACAACACCCATTTTACTTAACACAGGAAGCAACACAAACCTAAGATAATTAACAGTAGGAGCATACAAAGTATCAGTCCCACCCTTAGCCACATGCAAAATCACAGGACGCTTAGCATACACACAAATAGGAAGAACCGCCAAAAACAGCATAGGAATACTCCCAGCAGTCTCAATTACAGCCTCAACACAACCCCCCTCAACAGAATTAGGAGTAAACCAAAGCTCCTCCGAACCAAGCTTAGCACCCTCAACAACACCATTACATAGTTTAGCCGCCACCAAAACTGACTCAAGATGTTGCCGCTTCAACCCAGACTGAGATCGCTTACATCTAATATTAACTAAATGCAAAGGACGCTGCGTTATAGCCGAAACCGCCACAGCCAGACGCAAAATAGTACCACTACCACTCTTCTGACCACCATCAATCTCAAACATCAAACACATTCAACCACAAATAATTAAATAAACACAAGCTACTTTTAGATATTAAGGAAGCAACATGACTAAAGACAAAGAAAAACTCAACCAAATAGCCACAAGAGTCGATGAACTCTTAATAACTATAAACAAAATAACCGAAGAACTACGATCAATCTCAGCCACCATAAAACTCATAACCATAGAACACAACCAACCCACCACAACAACACCACCACCACAACAACCAACAACAACCAAACCAATCACCACAACAACAACCAACAACAACCAAATAGAAACAAAGCTACGCACACTTGACGACATTCGTATGTCTTTCCCCGAAGATCTAGAAGCAAAGCTATTTTTTGAAGATAAAAACGACTACATAACAATCAAACCCAAACAATTCCTAGGCAGCGACAACTTTGCTAAAATCGCCTCAACCGTACGCGGAATGAGCGGAGAGTACATCAGCGCAGGAAAAGACAGCCACTTCCGAGTACCAAAAAAGAAAAACCCAAACTAGACAACACGAAAATCCAAAAAATCACCCACAAAATCCTCAAAAAACACTTCAACACGCTCAACCTCAGCAAACGAAGGCCCACACCTACAAAAATCCACAACCTCCTTAACAAACTCTTTCTCACCCTCAAAAACAGCCTCAACACGACCATCAGACAAATTACAAACCCAACCACAAACGTCACGACACAGAGCTTGCCGTCTAACATTTTGCCTAAAAAAAACACCCTGAACTTTACCTGTTACATACACATGAACACGAACATTTGGCATAATAAGAAAACTATTTTTCAAACTATTTAACACATTTGCCAAAACAACATTGTCCCTTCAACAAAACAAAGAAAAAGTAACTAATAAAAGAACCAACCCACACATGCAAGAGACGTTACGTTTTTGTTACGCTCCTACATCACCTTGAACAGGTGGATGAAAGCTATACTTTTTGGAAGCGAATAGTCTGATTTTCCAGCACTACTTCATAAACCTGATTAACGTCAAAAATTATGCCTAAACTATCATATTCTTGCTCTGTTAAAAACAGGATGAATTTAGGTGTAGACATCTGTTGGCGTTGAGGTAAGAAGGGCATTTGTTGTTGTAGAGCTTGCATTATATCTTGAGCCATTTTTGCTTCATCAGACTGAGGCCTTAGAACGTAGGGACTAAATTCTCGCTCTTCAAGAAGCTCAATTCGTTTGCCCAGATTACCATCTACATCACGGGTTGATTCAATTTTATTAACTCTTGCACGAAACATAATCTTCACTATTAAAGCAATCTAACAACTTGAATTTAATGCTTCTTACAAAACCAACAAAAAACAATTTAAAAAAAACAAAATAAAACATCAAGCTTGGCACTTAGTGTAAATGCAACCACAGGATAAAAATTTGCCAGCCCATAGCAACAGAGTCTCTAAAGAGATGTACTTTAGTTTCACGAACACCTGCCCAGCTGACAGGAATTTCTTTAATTTTATAACCTTTATGTTGTGCACGAACGAGAATTTCTGTGTCCCAAAACCAATGAGTTGCATGAACTTCATCAAGCAAGGGTAATAATGCATTTCGTTCGAATGCTTTAAACCCACATTGATGGTCTTTAACTTTTGAATACAAGAACATGCGGACCATAAAATTAAAAGTTTTAGAGGCAAAAATACGAGTAGAGGTGCGTTTAACATTACTGTTAGAGAGCATTCGTGATCCAGTGGCAAAAAAGTAGCCGTCTATAAAAATGGCGTTAATTAATTGGGTTAAATGTTTTAGGTCTGTAGCTAAATCTACGTCCATATAAATTAAGACCTTGCCGTTTGATTGTCTAAAAGAGTTATCTAATGCTTTGCCACGCCCAAACCGTTGGTCGTTGTGTAAATGACGAATATATAACAGTTTTTTGGCTAATTTAGCAGCTTTTTTATCAGTACCATCAGTGCTACCATCCTCAGCAATTATTATTTCATAGGTATAGCCAAAAGTTTTGAGCACTTGATCGATTTTTAAAACAGCTTGTTCGATTATGTCAGCTTCGTTTATAGCTGGGAGTACAACTGTGAGGTCTAGCTGCGTTTTTCTGTTTAATGTTTGTGTCTTTAAAATACCCATTGATCAAACCACCTCAAGTTTTCAGTTGTTACAATTGATGTTGGAGTACCTGAAATCACTGGATAAAAGAGTACAAATAGTGCAATTACCGCTATGAAGTAGACTAACGTAACAAGCTTTACCCAGTTATATTTCCAATATTTACTAATAAAATACGCAGAGCCAAGACAAATAATTGGCACATTAACGTAATAATGATAAAGAAATAGACCTCGACTTACAAAAGCGTAAGGTAACCATTGTGCAAAGAACACTATAACAAGAAACGCTGCAGAAAGCTCAAGTTTAGGCAGCACACGTTTTTTAAGATCATACACCGCTTTAGAAATAGCAAATACTGTTATAGATATAATTGCAATAAAACCAGTCCACCAAACAGCAGGATTACCAAACAAACTAACTGTTGAACGCATATCACCCGGTAAAGAATTAACATAAAGCCAAACAGGTCGACCAATTACTGGCCAGCTATATCCAGAAGAAGAGTATGGATGGTCAAGACCTATAGGAGCAGCATGATAAGAATACATAGCATTTTGAAGATCAATAACATTTGTTAACGATCGCCCAGCAAGCATGTCAGGAATGTAAATTGCAAAATAAACACTTACAGCTATAGCTGCGAAAGCCACCACATAAATATATGGTCGATCAAAAAGAGCGTAGAATCGTGACAATGAATCACGTTTATTTTTCACAACATCTGAAATTCGCATTATAGCTAAAAAGGCCAATTCTCCTAAAAATCCAAAAAGAACTAGCCATTTAGTAGAAAAGCCAAAAGCAAAAAACACAAAGGAAAACAGTAATGGCACAACGCTTGCATTCTTCCAACCTTTCTTTAATACACTATTTAGGTAGATAAAGAAGAACAAGTGAGAGAGTAACGAGAAAAATATAACATAAGTATCAGTAATACCTAAACGGGCCTCAGTAAAATGCATAAAATCAAAAGTAAATAAGAAAGCTGCTGAAAAACCACCAATGTATGAGTTAAACATTTTTTTACCTAACAAAAAAATTATAGGTACTAATAGAGTTCCAAAAATTACACCCATTATACGCCAACCAAATGGATTTAATCCAAAAGTAGCAATACCAACTGAAATAATTAATTTGCCTAGAGGTGGATGCGTCCATTCATAGGGCCACTGTGAGCGTAAATACTGATCAGCTGTTCTAGTAAAGTATACTTCATCAAACATTGTATCAAACATGTACGTATTAGGCAACACGACAATGTCTTGTTCGTCAATTAACAAATTGAAATCTAAATTTGCACTGTTTTCACCGGTGATAGAGGATATAGTAGTAGTGATTATTTGGTTATCTTGGTCAAGGAGAGCAACTTCGCTGATTTCAATATTTATTGGTGATAAAAATTCCAAGCGGATAGATTGGATTAATTGGTAAATGTCTACAGAATTCCAACTCATGTAAGCAAATGGGTAATCGACTACGAGTTCACTAAAGTTATACCATTCGCTAGATGGGTCAGTGTAAATTTTTATTGTACTATTTTCAGTTTGACAGTCTTTTATATAAAAATAAATCTGGCTAACAAATACGGGTTCTTTAAGAACAATGGTTATCTCTTGTGTAGCACCAGTAGTAGATGTAGAGTCTATTTTTAGACTATTGGTAGGTATTTGTGTTGCACCTAAATTTGTTATAGCAACAGAAAAAAAGATTAAAGATAACAAAAGCATAGTGATGAAAGCTTTTTTATCTATATTTAAGTCAAAATTAAGTTTCATTAGATGCTACACCTTTTTTCTGTTTATTACCAGTTATAGTTAATGGTTCAAGTTTAAACACTGTTGTTCCTTTAAGCTCATGCCACAATAGCGTTAGACCGTATAAAAACATAATCACATTGATTATACTAACAACTACAACTATAGGGTCTCCTGAGAGATTAGGAGCATTGTGGTAACCTTCCGTAAGGTACAGATTAAACCAATGCAAGATATAGGCGATATTTGTCAAGAAAGTTGCTGTGATAACGGCATAAAATAGTCGAGTTTTTTTAGCAAAGGGAAACATTAAAGCCAAAAAGCTAATAGCTGGAAACAAGTAGCGCTCGTGAATGCGTGTTGGTAACATGAAAAACGCAAAACAGAACATAAATGCTGCAAAAAATATCAACAACATCGTCTGATTAGATTTATTCCATCGTTTATACAGAACATATAAAGTGAAAACCGAAAAAATAGCAAATAAGACCCAACCTACGATAAACAAGTTACCATCAGGCACCCATAAACCAGATAAACCCCATAAATTAAAAGCGTTAACAGAAGTATATTCATATCCGCCATAGGCTCCAAAATAGATATCATAAAAAAAAGTTACAGGATTATTCCATTGCATAGGTAAAATAACAGCAAAAATAGTTGCAATAAAAATAGCAGCAGAAGACAGAAAACGTCTAACACCATTTTTCTTAAAAACTATAAACACAAACAGAGGCAATAACGCTATCGCTTGAGGCTTAGTCAAAATGCTAACAGCAAAACTTAGGGCAGACAACTCAGGCTTACCCTTCAACATAAGAATCAAAGACACCAATAGAAACAAAGTGTAAATAGCATCAAATTGACCCCAAATAGCAGCATTAAATATTACTGCAGGATTAAAAAGATAAAACGCCGCAGCTAAAGCACCTAGTTTAAAGCCTAGCGATTTTTGAACAAAAAAATAAATTACTCCGGCAATAAGCATATCGAAAATATTTGGAACCAACTTTATAATGTAAACAATCGAAGAACCAAACAAGTTTAATACTTGAACCAATGAACCAAATCCCCAGAACAAATAAATGTTAAATGGTGGATAATCGCACCAACCTACAGTATTATAAAAAGAGCTTGGACCAGAAGCAGCTGCAGTGTTAAACCAATAAGCAAAGGTATCCAAATCATTTTGATGGCCCTGAAGAGAAAACAACAAAACACGAAGTACAAAAGCCGCACTAAACATGCAAATCAGGATGAGTATCTGTTGCTTATCAAACCTCAAAATGAACACTTTCGCAAATGTTAAAGACTGTCAACTTATAAAATAATCTTTCCCAACACTCAAACCAACCTTATAGTATAGTTAACAATTAGAATAGAATAAAACAATGAAGCATTTAAGACCAAAAGCAGGAAAGCATATTTGTAGCGAAACAACAACAGTTACTATGGTTTGTAGCAACCATCTTTTAACCTAAATAAGTGCAGTTGGAAGATAGATGGAAAATAAAGAGAAGTCGCGACTCGTCGTTTTCGATGTTGAAGGAGTGTTAATTCCTAGAAACATGTTCTTTTTCCAATTGGGAAGAGTAATGGGTTTTTTCACTTTAACACAAATTTTATTATATCGGTTACTTTATGAAGTAGGTATTTACTCGCTTGATACGTCTCTTAAACGGATTTTTGAAAAAATAAAAGGACAAAAAATAGAAATACTACAACGTGTTTTTGAACAAATCTCTACCACACATAGATTACAGGATTTTTTTGCACAAATAAAAAGCGAAAACAGAAAATGCCAAATAGTTCTAATTAGCTCCAGTTTACCTAAAGATCTTGTTGAGTGGTTTGCAAACAGTTTAGGTGCAGACTATGCATATGGTATTAATGTACAAGTTAATACTGCAAAAGAGATAACAGGAGAAATCAGTGGAGAGGTCATAGAAGATAATGGTAAAATAAAGATTGTACAACAAATACTAACTAAAGAAAATCTGACTTTACGTGATTGTGTAGTAGTTGCCAGAGATCGAAGTGCACGTTGTTTGTATATTAAAGAAACAAAAAAAATTGGTTACAACCCTAATGTTATCATCAGAATAAAATCAGAACATGTCATCACAGGCAGTCTTTCAAATATTTTACCAATCTTAGACAATAACAAAGATAAACGGTCTTTGCCCTCAGTTAATGATCTTGTTAGAGAAAACATTCATGCAGCAGGCATTTTTACTCCTATATTAGCCCATGTGATTGGTAGCGTTATACCAATAATTATTCTCATTAGTGCAATATCAATCATCTATTTTGCATCAGAAATTGCACGATTAAACGGTAAAAATATACCAGTTATCTCAACGATAACACGTCGTGCTGCATCACCATCTGAACTTTACGGTTTTGCAGCTGCACCACTTTTCTATGCTATAGGAATTCTATTAGCGTTACTACTACTAATTCCTTTTCCAGATCCGGAAAGTTTTCGAGTAATAACCGCAGCAATAACCATGTTCACATTAGGTGATAGCGCAGCTTCAATTTTTGGAGGTACTATAGGCATTAGATTACCATTTAACAAAGGTAAAACATTAGAAGGGTCACTAGTAGGTTTCACGTTTGCCTTCTTAGCAGGTAGTTTATTTATTGTCCCCTGGATTGCTGTGATTGGAGCAACAATAGCCATGTTCGTAGAATATCTGCCATTACCAATAAACGATAACATTTTAATTCCGATAACAACAGCAACATCGCTAATGCTTTTACTACACCTATTAATCTAAAACACAATAAACAACAATATCATCGTTAAAGCTTAGAGTCAATTAAAACTTGTTTTTGTTGGTGACTTAGTTTTTTAATACTACGCTCACGCCTCATTGCTAAACTACGAGAAGCACATTCTTCAAAATACACTAATTTTTTGGGTTTATGAATTCTAGTGTATCTTGCACCTTTACCAATTTGGTGTAACCGCAACCTTGTTTCCACATCTTTTGTATAACCCGTGTAGAAACTACCATCACAACATAACAAAATGTAAACATAAAACACTAATGCTACATACCCCTTGAGACTTATCGTTTGAGATTGTTTGATGCTGACATAATAAAATCTTGAACAAAATGTAACCAAATCAAATCAGCTATACCTAAAGTAACAGCGGTAACAGTCTCATTGCTTTGAGAACTAAAACCATTTTTTATCATCAACCACATCATCATCTTTTAAAGGTTAAAACTCTTTATGTGTCATAATATTTGTTTCTATGGCTTAAACAAATTCAACTCTTGCTCAACAGACTTAAGTATTATCCAACAAATTCACAACAGAGTATTACACTCACACAAAACATATTAAAGTAGTAACAAATTTAACAATATTGCTTAATAATTTTCTTTAAAAAATGATAAACAAAACAAATTACTACACGTTAACATGAATGATACATTAAATTAATAATATATTTAATAAAAAAGAAGTAAGTGAATCTAAAAAGGAATTATTGAACTATTTCGATGCGACGTTTACCACGAGACATACCAGAAGTTCGGATTTTGCCACTAACTTCTAGACCAAGTAGTAATTCATTGAAGTCTTTGAACCCTAGATCTTCAAATTCGCTACGCATCTGACTGAATAGTTCATCATCGGTTAGATCACCTTTTTTACTCAAGATGCTTAAAAGAGCAAAGTGAGCTGGGCGGGTTTTCCAAGTTTTAATTTGTGGCATTGTTGTTTTCGCTTCTCCTAAGTTACAGGTGTTGCTGGTTTTTGTACTTGACGGATAGATTGCATGAAACTCTTGTACCATTTTTCCATATCAGGATTAATGGATGGCCCAACTTCTTTTACAGCATCCTGAAAGTCTTGGTTTGTTACTTTTTGAACATTGACATCTCGACGTAATGCACGCATAGCTGCTTCACGACATAAAGACTCAATGTCAGCACCGCTATAATATTTAGTTATAGAGGCAAGCTGATTTACATCAATGTTAGAGTCAAGAGGCATATCTTTTGTGTATAGTTTAAAGATCTGCACGCGACTCTTTTCATCAGGTTCAGGGGCGTATATTAAACGGTCAAATCGGCCAGGGCGGATAACTGCTGGGTCAACCATATCTGGACGGTTAGTAGCTGCAATAACTACAATATCATGTAACGTGTTTATACCATCCATTTCGGTTAATAATTGACTAATTACTCGTTCAGAAACATCATTTTCAGATGCGCCGCCACGTCTAGGGGTTAAAGAATCAATTTCGTCAAGAAACACAACAGCTGGAGCAGCCATACGAGCTTTGCGAAAAACTTCACGTATCGCTTTTTCGGATTCGCCAACCCACTTACTAAAAACTTCAGGGCCTTTAATAGAGATAAAGTTTGCCTCACTCTCAGTTGCAATTGCACGAGCAAGTAGAGTTTTGCCACAGCCCGGAGGACCGTATACTAGTATGCCTTTAGGAGCGCGTATACCTAAACGGCTAAAACGTTCAGGATTTTTAATTGGCCATTCAACAGCCTCCTTGAGATGTTGTTTAACATTATCAAGTCCGCCTACATCATTCCAGTGAACAGAGGAAACTTCGATGTATACTTCTCGCATAGCTGTAGGAGTTACCTCTTTGTATGCAGTTGTAAAGTCATCCATTTTTACCTCCATTTTTTCTAACACTTCAGGCGGAATCCGTTCCTCCTCAAGGTTAATCTGAGGTAAATAACGTCTAAGAGCTTTCATAGCAGTTTCTCGACATAGAGAAGATAAATCTGCACCAGTATATCCATGAGTCATAGAGGAGAGTCTATTCAGATCAACATCTTCAGCTAAAGGCATGCCACGCGTATGAATTTGGAGAACTTCATGACGTCCGCGTTTATCAGGCACACTAATCTCTATTTCACGGTCAAACCTTCCAGGTCTACGTAACGCCTGGTCAAGAGCGCTTGGTCTATTAGTTGCACCAATAACTATTACATTGCCCCGGCCACCTAGACCATCCATTAAAGCAAGTAACTGAGCTACCACACGACGCTCAACCTCGCCTGTAACCTCTTCACGCTTTGGGGCTAAACTATCGAATTCATCAATAAAGATAATGCTAGGAGCATTCTGTTGCGCCTGCTGGAATATTTCACGTAAACGCGCCTCAGACTCACCATAAAATTTGCTCATGATTTCAGGACCGTTTATGCTATAAAAGTTAGCCTCAGACTCATTTGCAACTGCACGAGCAAGTAAAGTTTTACCACAACCTGGAGGACCATGTAACAAGACGCCTTTAGGAGGTTCAATACCGAGACGTTGAAAAAGCTCAGGATGACGAAGGGGCAACTCCACCATTTCACGTACGCGCTGAATTTCTCCATGTAATCCACCAATGTCCTCATATGTAGTACGAGGTAAACCCTTACCCTCAGGAACAGGCTCATTTAGAATAGTTAACCGAGTTTCAGCGGTCACTTTTATAATGCCATGAGGTCGTGTCTTTGAAACAGCAAAAGGTATAGCATGGCCCAACATCATAACAAGAGTTGTATCGCCCTCAACAAGAGTACGTTCCATTAAACGATTCTTAACAAAATTTGTGAAATCCTCATCCACATTAAGGCGCATATCAACAGGCGCCAACGTAAGACTTTGAGCAGGTTTTACCTTTGCAGGCTTTACCACAACATACTCATTTAAAGCTACACCGCTATTTTTACGAGTAAAACCATCAATTCGAATCACATCACGATTCTGATCTTCACTATAAGCAGGCCAAGCAATAGCACTTGTAGTTCGCTTATTAACAATCTCTATAACATCACCAGCACTTATACCAAGCTTTTGCATAGCCCGCTGATCAATACGAGCTATTCCGCGACCCACATCTCTCTGTCGGGCATCTCCAACACGCAATTGAACTTCGCTCACATTAGAACTCTCCATAGCTAAAATAAACCTGTTCAAAAAGACAATATTCCTATATAAACTTTAAAACACAACAATTAAAAAACTAACAGCAACATAACTTAAGCATAACACAAAAAATATACAATATAAACCAAAATAAAGTTAAACAGTTTTAAATCTTGACTGTCTCTAAGACAAGTTGTGAAGTAGCTACATTGATTTCAGTAATCTTTACAGATTTATACTGTTGAGTGTCACCTATAATATTTCTCACCATAACATCACTGCCATCAATCTTGACATAAATTACATCACCAAAAACAACTTGTTTATCTAAAATAACATTAAATTCGCACATAACATTTCACATGACAAATAAGACAACATCTCATAGATAAATCATCTCTACAAACAAGCGCGAAAAAACCAAAATTAGCCAATAATTATTAAACATAAACAGAAAAATCTACAAATCATAGTTTACACACTTGTTAGTTAAGAAGTATAGTGGTGACGATTATTTTGATTGTTGTATGGTTTGTAAGGTTTTTTCTGCTGTTGAAACGCTAAAAAGTAAATCGTCAATAGTTGCTATAAAAGTAGCTATTTTGCCCTCATAAATAATGTCAGTTACAACTCTACAATCATTGTTAATAGTGGTTATGCTTAATCCAGATGGGGTCTGCACATTATCAGGAGAAACTGCTTTAGCTATTGTTTCAGCTGTTTTGGCATCAGAATATTTAAGCACAATTGTCGCTTGCAAGTGTTTCACCCTTTAATTGTAGTCCAATCAACTCGCTAACTGTAACTATGAAATCTTCAATTTTACTCATTGGAACTTGGGCTCCAGCAGCAATATTGTGGCCACCTCCTTTACCAGCATTTTTTTCAGAAGCTAAACGCATAACGTCTCCAAGATTAACACCTTTTTGTAATGCGATTTCAGTTGTACGAGAAGAGATTTTGAACGATTCTTCTCCATCTACTTTAGCGTAGGCAATGAGGGGTTTTTGGTTGTTAGATAGACCAGCGACCATAATAGATGATACTGTGCCTATAATTTTTTCGTTAATAAAGTCTTCACCATCAATGACATAAATATGGTCTAGTTCGCGAAGTCGTTCGGGTTTTTCTGTAACCCAACCGAGGTACTTGTTAATGTTTTTACGATAGTTTTCTAATATATTATTTGATTCTTCAAGTGCTGTGCCACGGTCACCCATACAAATGGCAATGCCAAGGCTGGGTCGATCCATACGACCGGTAGAGTTTAACAGTACAGAATATTCACGGGCATCTCTAAGGGCAGTGTTTGATTCCTCGTTGGTTAGTACGTAATTGTTGCCGATTAGGTTTGAAACTTCTGCATGTAAGCCTTTGGATATCATATAGTCTGCTAGTGCGGAGCATAATCGTTTCTTTTCATCTCCATCTAGATCGCTTAGAGCGCGGAATCGTCCGCCTTGTTTTAGGTTAATGTTTAAAGTTGACAGAAAAGCTAAAGCTTTATCTTCTTCTCCGCTTAGACCGGGAATGAAGGGGTTAGTTGTTGTTGCTAGAGTGCGGTGAATAGGTCGGGTTTCGCGTCCGAAAAATGTGAGGTCTTTTTCTACTTTCATTAGATCTGCTTGTATAGCATCGTTTAGGATTAACTTGTTTAGGCCATCAAAGCTTCGTTGATCGTATTTGTCTTGCATATCGCCAAGGGCACCAACTAGAGCGATGGGTGATAAGTCAATGTTTTTTGGGTTAATAGCTTTAGCTACGAAATATGTTACTCCTGAGCCGCTAACTTCTGTTGCACCATCGATGCCGTGTTCATGAGGATTTACTTGTACAAAGTTTGGGTTATCTACTGTGGCAGTGATTTGGTGGTGATCCATGATAACGATTTTTGTGTTGGGAATTTTTTCGTTTAATAGTTGTAGGTATCCGCTTCCAAAATCAGTTAACAGTACAAGCTGTGGTTTATCAGCGGTTATATCGTTTATGATTTTGTCATCGACCCATTGCATAACACGAACACGATAACGAGCATCGAGTCTATATAGAGTTTTAGATATTATGCCTGCGGCTGCAACTCCGTCTGCGTCTAAATGTGAGAAGCAACTTATGAATCCGTCTTGTTGTACGATTTCAAGTATCATTTTTGCGGCTTTATCTGCAGTTGCTAAGAAGGGTTCTATTGGGGTTTGTTTTATCATAATGATGCCTCAGTTAGAAATAAGAGGTTTGTCAATTGAATTTAAAGCTGGTGTATTAAAAAGAGGAAACAGAAAAGCAAGAAGGTTTGTTTAGAATATTGAAGCGATTTTTGCTTCATACTTCCAATTCTTTGCAATTTTTCCTTCACGTTTGTAGTAACGTGAAAGTTTATGAATTTGTGCTTCGATTACCTGCATGTTACGTTTGTTGTGCAGGTCTCTTTTATTTTTCTCCATATGAACTGCTAGAGCGTGAGCTTTTTTCATCATATTGTTAAGATCCTCAGGCATTGATGGAGTTAAATTAGCTTCTTTTAGAATAGCACTTACACTTTTGCCAGTGATTGGCTTTACTAGTGGAATTGCATACTGATCTCTAAGAATTGTGCCTATTGCACTTAACGCATGACCTTCCTTTGCGAGTTTAATAACAAAGGCTTCTACTTCCTCAGGCTGATATTTACACCAGCTTGGAGGGCGACGACTTACAGGCCGTATTGAATGAGATTTTCCTTTTTCTTGCTTTGGCATCGTTACACCTTATTATGCACTCTACAACTGCAGTATAGAGATATTTAAAAGCATCGCAGATTTTTATGCGCAAAAATCAATAGCAACTTGATTACAGAGGCAAACCGCCACCATTTCAGGTTATTCTATAAAACTTGAACATTCAAAAAGAGCCAGAACTAAATACTAGGGTATAATCAGTTGGATAAAGTTGTCTGGATTATCAAGTTGCATAAAAATTTGTCTGATATTTGGCAGTGTTCTAGATTAAGTGAAATATTTTTTTTTTTTGAGGGGTAAAATTTATGGTCAAACTGGCGTAATTGTGGTGTAAGATGTTTCTTTAAAGAGTTATTTTTCTGTTTACAGATTACGTCAAAAATAGTTCATAGCATCACCCAATTTTGCGGGTTTTTATGTTTTAGGTAATTTTTGGATATAGTTATATACTTTGAGTGCTGCAGTGATACCTTGGCCTACGGCTGTGCCGACTTGTTTGATTGGATGTGTTGTCACGTCACCTGCAGCGTAAATACCAGAGATATTGGTTTCTTGGTTTATATTGATTTTAATGTAGCCAGCAGTACTAGTTTCTATTCCAGAGGCTTTTGCTACAGTGCTGTTTGGGATTTCACCAATTTGTATAAACACTGCGTCAACATCAAGTATGGTTTTTTCACCAGAGATATTATTTTTTAACATCAAATGTCTTACTTTGTGGTCACCTTGGATTTTTTCAATTTCAGTATTCCAAAGTATATTTACATTAGATTTTGAAGTAACATCTAGAACTAAACGATGTTCTGCTCTAAAGCGGTCTTGTCTATGAATTAGGGTAACATGACTTGCTAAATAAGAAAGATAAACAGCAGTGCTACATGCAGAGTTTCCACCGCCAAGGACAGCAATTTTTTTTTCTTTAAAGAAAGGACCATCACAAACACCACAATAACTAACACCCCGACCATAGAACTCTTGTTCACCTTTAATGCCAACAGTTTTATGTCGAGCCCCCGAAGCTAAAATTACTGCCTTAGCTTGATAAACAGTCTTGTTAGTTGTTACAATTTTTGTATCCCCATTAAACGTTAATGCTTCTACAGCTTCAAGCTCATGTATAACAGCGCCAAAGTTTTTACATTGAGAAACTATTTTTTCAGAGAGCTCGCGCCCACTTATTTCAGCAAAACCAGGATAGTTCACCACCAATGGTGCATCACTAATGTTACCTCCAGCCAATTTTTCATCAAGTAGAAGTGTTTTTAATCCACTTCGCACAGCATAAATACCAGCAGCTAACCCAGCAGAACCAGCACCAACAATAATTACATCCCAATTTTCCATAAGCGCTAACCAACAAACACTATCTAAGAAGTTAATAATAATAACTATTCGTTTAAATTTTGTTAAAGATGACGATAAAAAAGTAGAAGCTATTTAGGATGAGAGAAGAAGGATTGCTTTTGCTAGGTCTCCTCCGCAGTCTTCAAGGGCTTCTTTAGCTTGATCTAGGCTTTTTCCTGTTTGGTCGGCTACTAACTGTGCGTCTTCGTCGGTAAATATGGGTTTTGCTGGTGCAGATGCTAAAATGTTACCTGGAGCTTGTTCAGATACTTGTCCACCGATGATTTGGTACATTTTTTGTCCTTGAACTTGTAAAATTGCAACTTCGGGTTCATCGATGATTATGTCTTTTGCAGGGGTTCTTATGATAACTTGGGTAACATCTTCAACACTATCCATGTTCATGCCCATGCGTTGCATCATGCGTTTTTGTTCACGAGGATTTATACGTCTGTGCATCAGCTCACACTTCAATTAGTGTACTTTACAGTGGAACTTCATAAACTTACCTACGCTAAGTTACAAAGATGGAGCATTAGTTTTTTCTAAAACAAATTTTAGTATTGCTATGCAAACTTTGTATGCAACAGTAGTAACCATATATATAAACAAGTTAAAGGGGTCATGGCCACCTAATGCATAGTGGTTCATGATTTGTCAGTGTAGTAGTGGTTTTAAATATCTTTTGATGGAGAGTCTTTTGAAAATTGTAGTATCACAGTTGCTGAACATCCATTACACAACTCGCCATCTACTACTGTTAGAGGTTCTGATGACCAAAGGTTTTTTTTCAGATCTATAAAGTGTTGCAATTCAGAGGGGTTCATCTGTTTAATTTCGTTTGGATTCTGAATTTTTAACGAGTTTTCATTAAATTCTCGAACCCATCTATACGCCAATGCATGGTCTGTTTTGATGAGTTCGCCAAGTGTTCTAAAAGAAGTTTTGGTCATAAAATGTAGTAAAACGCACAAGAGTTTTTTTGCCAATACCTGTTCGCCTGTTCGGTTATCACCAACACGAAAATTACAGCCACACTCTTTACAACGGAAACGTTGTTTTCCAGCAACCAAACCACTTTTAACCAGATTCTTTGAATCACATTTTTTGCACGTTATCGCACTGTTAGATGCTTCTTCGTTTAACGCATACTCAGAATTTGACATTAATTAATGCCTCACTATATAACAGGTTATATACAACTACAAAGGTTGTATATATACCTGTATATTTGAGAACCGTAACTTTAGTGTTACGCGATAAGCTAAGTTGGCATTCAGTATAAAGTCATAGAAGACGTAAGATTTCTTTAGTTTCTGTGGAGAGTGTACAAGTGTTTTCTGCTACTTGTTTCAATAGTCATTGTGTTTTTGAAAGAGGAGAAGGTAAAGCATTCTTTAACTGAACACTATCCAAAAAACAAGTACAGGTCAATAAAATGTGGGTGTGGCTAGTGAGGGCTATTGTGGTATTTTTGTAGAGTTTGAGGGTTAAATGGTGGTGTGATGGATATTTCTGAGTGGATTAAGTTAAGTTGTGACGGGTTTTGTCTAAGTGTTAGTGTGTGGAGCGGACTTTTGCGTGGGTGAGTTGGTCGCGAATTTTATCAAAAGACTATGAAATTAAACTGTTTATGAGGAAAATACCTTTATGGTCTCACACCTAATACATTACTAAGGCGATACTGAGTACAGGTTCTAAGATTAAAACGTATTTGGAAAAAGAGAAAATTTAGTTAATTAGTGTGGCGGCAGTAGTGAAGTAAAAATTTTGGTTGATAATTTAAAGTATAGACATTTTGTGTCTTTGTTATTTTAGAGTTTACAGTTTTTTATTAGGTATTCTTTAGCTTCTGTGGTGTTTAAAATTTTGAAAGGTATAGTGTTGCTTGATTTTTTGTTGTAGAATTTTTCTGCTTTGTTTAGTTTACTTGGTATGTTTGAGATTAATATTGGTGTATAATTGTTTAAGTTGTACAGTATATCACAAATAATGAAAACGCTATCATCTAAAGAAGCTGTTTTTAAGTGTTTATCTCCTGCTACTTTGATGGAATTTTTGAAAATATCTAGAACTTCTTGTGCCCTTTTCTTTGATGGTTTATCTTCTAAAAATTTTTCTTTGAATGATTCCCAGACTTTGCCTGAGGTGACTGCAAAATAATCGTTTTCTGATAATTCTGCTTGTTGTTCAATAATTGTGTTTATAACAAATTTTGATGATTCGCATGAGTTAAAATTTTGTTGTGTTAATTCTCCTCTTACTATGGGTCTGAAAGCTTTATGTAGTACAGAGTGGCATAAGACAAAAATTGTTTTTTGGGTATCCAACTAATTCAGTTTAAAAAGATGGTAAAATTATTTTGATGCTTTTTTCATCAAATAGTCTACTGGTGAGCCATCTATTTTTTCTATATTGTACTGTGGCAGAGAGTTTACGGTTGTTGTTAAAATTACTAAGTCATCTGGTTTTAAGCCCATTGTTTCTGCTTCTTCTTTTGCTCTTCCTTGTAGGACCTTAACTTTACGTATAGATTTTTCTGTAGTCATATAAATCGGCCATTTCACGTTATTGTTATACTAATGTGCATTAGTATTACTGTGGAGTTTATCTATACTAATGCATATTTAAGAGTTACCCCGTTCTGTAATGCATGAAATTGCTGTATTTTTTTATTTACAGCATAGCAAGTTACATAAACATTGATAGTTTCTTGTATGGGCTAAAAACAAAATTAGAATGAGATATTGAAAAAACAAACCAATTTCAAATGCTCCACTAACAAAAACACTATCAATGTAATTTCAACATGCCATATATGTGTTGTATTGTTGTTTTTTTCCTATTTTTTCTGTTTTTTTGGTTGTTTTTTGTTGTTGTTTTTGTTATGTTCATTATGCGGATTTTATATAGTTGTTTTGTTGAGGTTTTTTTGAGTGGGGTTGTGTGTCTGTGGTTTTTGGGTCTATTGAGCAGCAAGATTCGGATTTAGTAGACAGAGGCTGGAGTGCAGAATCAGGCTGTTTATGAGGCTCGTGTTGAGTCTTTGAAGGCTGAGAAGGAGCGTGAGATTTCTCGTGAGTTAGCTAAGCAGTGATACCATGCTTCTGATTTTAGTTGGTCGAAGTTTAAGGTGTATTTGTGTTAGGTGAAGGCTGTAACGGTTGATGTTTTGTCTATAGTTATTTCGGAAGCGTTAGCCACTATAACTAGTGGTGATATTGAGGGTTGGATCAAGCATTGGTTATCGACTATAAAAAGTCAAATCGCTTATACTGAATACATGTTAAGTTGCGGATTAAGATTGAGGTGGAGTTGAGGTTTTGTTGGTAAATAGTTGTTTAGTGGTTTGTTTGGGAATAGAGTTTGTTAAGTATTGTGTGCATGTATCAATTAGAGTTATAATGTTATGTTAAATTCTATTCAAAAAATGACTGTATAAAGAGGAAGGTTGGGGAAGTCTATTAACCGTGTATTTTGTCAGTTTTTTTTTATGTGTAAGATGGTAAGGATTAGGGCGCAGAGTTCAACTATAAAGATGATAACTTGGACAATGGTCCAGTTATCCACAAGACTCATAGGTAAGCTCATATCCTCTGTAAGTACAAATACCAG
>JAITMO010000016.1 GCA_031277345.1 Candidatus Bathycorpusculum soli | reverse complement strand
TAGGGCTGGAAAAAGTGCAGGATTTACTCTCTTGCCTTCCACTCTCAGCAGGTTATTCTTTGCTTGATTGCTCGATAAAAACAAGAGGCCCTATAATCGAAAAATGGAAACTATTCATTAATGTGATAATTGATCCTTCAAAGTGGTTAACATAACATGATATCGCCTCAGGAATTAAGAAAAATAGCCCGAGAAAAGAAACTTCCCCTTGACTTAGTTGAGAAAGACTACGTTCTTGGTTGGATACTTTATGGAATATGCTCCTGCTCTATCTCAAAATGTTTGGCGTTTAAAGGTGGAACGGCTCTTTCAAAAGTTTATTTTCCCTCAGACTGGCGGCTCTCAGAAGATCTAGACTTCACAATACTTGGCAAAAACAGTCTAAACGACCTTGTTCCAGTTCTCTCAGTTGATGTTCCAGACATCATAGCAAATGCCAGTGGTATTTCTGTTGTTCTTAGTAAACCTCCTTTTTTAAATCCTGAATATCTTCAAAGCAGATTTCAGTATAAAGGGCCAGTTAGTAAAAACACTGTAAAAATTGAAATCACAACAGAGAAATTTCTAGGCGACATTACTGAGCAAATAGTTCCCAACATGTTTGATTATCCCCATTATTTAGTAAATGTGTACACTCTTGAGACTATTTTAGCAGAAAAACTACGAACGTTGATTGAAAGAGGAAAAATTAGGGATTATTATGACGTTTGGAGGCTTTTAAAAACCCAAAAATGCGACAAAGCTAAAGTTAAAGCGTTGTTCCTAAGAAAATGTGAAGCTAAGGGTGTTGTGTTTGAAGGTGTTGACCAACTAGTTCCTACAGGCATAGTAGACCTTCTAAAGTCTCACTTGGATGTAGGGCTTACTAGATTAAGTTCTGAACCTTTGCCGTCTATAGAGATAATCCTATCAGAGTTGAAAACATCTTTAACAACTCTGTTACTGTGACTCTGATGAACCAACTCTGCAACATTGTGGCACATTTTTTGGGCACAGGCATATTGTTATGTAATTTGTTACTTTTTGGTGGTATCGCCATTTACAGAACCCACACATGTTTATCTATAAGTGGTGGCGAGGTGGACTTGAACCCACAAGACCATGGCAATACCGCCATACCGATGTTTCTTTCTGCAACCCCTCTCTTTTTTGAGGCACGTGTGTTTGCCTGTTTAAGGTATTCAACGATGTCCTTCGTAAATAATGACAACCATAAAAACCGCTAAAAATCGAAAAACACCCACAAAATTTAGCAACGGACTTAAAAGAGAAAGAGCAAACGATAGCTGTAGATGAGACAGTTTATGAAAGAGTCTGATAATCGAATTATTATTTTCAAAACAGAAGATGAAAAAATAACTGTTGCCGTACGTTTTGATGAAGAAACCGTTTGGCTAACTCAGCAACAAATTGCCGAACTCTTCGGCACTGCCCGATCAAACATTGTAGAGCATATTAAACACATTTATGATGAAGACGAATTGGTAGTTGAGTCAACTTGTCGAGATTTCCGACAGGTTCGCATGGAAGGCAAACGCCAAGTCACTAGAACTTTGCCATACTACAATTTGGACATGATTATTTCTATCGGATATCGTGTTAACTCTAAACGTGCCACACAGTTCCGTCAGTGGGCAACCAAGCGACTCAACGAGTATATTTGCAAAGGGTTTACTCTTGATGATGAACGGTTAAAGAATGGGGGTGGACGGTATTTCCGTGAACTATTACAGCGCATTAGGGATATTCGTAGCAGTGAACGTAATTTGTATCAGCAGGTTACCGACATTTACGCTACTGCAATTGACTATGATCCAAAAGCTGACATCACACGCGAGTTTTTTGCGACCGTACAGAATAAAATGCACTATGCTGCGCATAAACATACAGCCACTGAGGTTATCTATGAACGAGTGGATAATAAAAAACCTATGGTGGGCATGACCAATTTTAAAGGCGAGTACATCACTAAAGAAGATGTGAGTGTTGCTAAAAACTATCTAAGCGCGAAAGAATTGCAGGTGTTGAATTTGTTGGTGTCGCAATTTTTGGATTATGCAGAGTTACAAGCCTTAGAGGAGCACACGATGACCATGACCAATTGGATTGTGGAGCTTGATCGGCAGTTGCTTGCTAATAGGCGTGAATTGGTTGGGGGGAAAAGGAAAAATTTCGCATACGCAAGCTATTGAAAAGGCTGAGAAAGAATTTGAAATTTATCGAGCCAGAGAGTTGAAACAGCTTGAGAGCGATTTTGACCGAGCCGTAAAACAACTCACAAAAACAGACAAGACAAACAAACATAGCAATGGGTAGATCCAAACACACAGAACCACCACATTATCACCATACCGATGTTTCTTTCTGCAACCACCCACTTTTTTTTATCTAAACAGTGACCTAATAAGCAAACCATTTTGTGCAAACAATTTTTGTCTTAAGTACACTGGTCTGACTTATTCTTTAATGGGTCAACAATTGTTTTATTTCTTGTGTGTTGGTTTTCTTCAAATTCTTGAGTCCACTCAACAAGCTTCTGATGAAGTAAATTTTTATCGGGCAAATAAAGTTTATACGCTGAAGCATAAATATTCGAGTTCTCAGGCAAAGTCAACTGAACTATACTATCATCTTTCTCCTTACACAAAAGAATCCCAATAGTAGGCTTTTCATGCTCAGCCTTAACATACCGGTCAAAATAATTAACATACATCAACATTTGACCAAGATCCTGATGCTTCATCTCCCCCGTCTTTAAATCAATAATAACATAACACTGCAACAACCGATTATAGAAAACTAGATCAACAAAGAAGGATTTTTCATCAAAACTGAAGCGTTTTTGTCGCGCTTCAAACAAGAAACCCTTGCCTAACTCTAAGAGAAAAGTTTGCAACTTACTAATTATAGCTGTTTCCAAATCACTTTCGCTATACTCTGCTTTCTCATCCATGCCAAGAAATTCCAACACTAACGGATTCTTTAACACATCATGCGGTTTTTCAAGTGTTTGTCCCTCATTAGCAAGTCGCATAACCTCTGTTTTATTGCGTGATAAGGCGAGGCGTTCATACAAACTGCTACCATATTGGCGTTGAAGTTGTCTGAAAGTCCATCGTTGATTTACTGCTTCAATTTCGTAAAAACGGCGTTCTTCAGCTTTTTCAATACGCATTAAAATCAGATAGTGTGACCAGCCAAGTCTAAATGGGTAAGATTGGGCAAACATTGTTTGCCCTTTTGAGGAAAAATTATTTTTTTCAAAATCGTCAGACACTGTCTGGCTTTTTTTGTCTTCTAAATCAGCAAGTGGCAGTTGTTGCACTGTGGGAGCGTAAATTTGATAAAATTTTCGAGCGTTTTTCAATGTAGAGTGCGAAAAGCCTTGTCCGAACCTCTTTGTTAAAAAGTCTGATAGATTCCGCATAAGTCCATGCCCATATTCTGCACGTGCTTTACCCTTTTGCTCTTGCTCAAAAATCATACGCCCAATTTCATAATAGGTGATGCACATAGTTAAGTCTGCGGTGCGTCCTACGTATGTTCGTGCTTGCTCAATAATTGTAGCAACATTATCAAAGAAACCTTCCACTACAATGCCTCCTTAGTATATCAGACTTGCAGGTTTTAAAAATCTTCTCAAATGTATAAACTATTTTTGGTGTTGCAATAATTTTGTTTTGTTATTTTGTTTTTTCGTCTTTTGGTGTTTCTTTGTTCCAGTCTTCTGTTGTTTCCGATAGGTCTATCCAGCATTGTTGGCATATGGCGATTTTTTCTTGATTAATTTGTAGATATAGCACGATGTCTTTGCTTTGGCATTTTGGGTTTAGGGGGTTTTTGCATTGTTCCATTAAACTCACGTATCCAAAGTTTGGTGTTTTAGTTTTTTTAAAACTGAAATCATGTCTTTGCAGAGAGGTTCATAATGTGAGCAACCAAAACGCAAACTCGAAAGCAACTAAAAATAGACTTCATGTATTAGGTATAGATGCAGAGATTGATCCTGCAATTGGAAGAAAGTTAAAGCGTGGGATTTATTCTGTGGATCGTATTCATTCTTTGGTTATGGGGTTTCCAGGGTGTGGCAAAACACGATTTCTCTTATCCATGATAAAACAACACATAGACCATAACGAGGGGTTCATGGTCATTGATTCCCATAGCGACCTAACCAACCTTGTTCTATCGCATATTCCGCCTGAGAAATGGGATCGTGTTGTCTACATTAATCCTTGGTCGGCTTTTGAAGACAAATACGACCACCAAGTACTGCAAATTAATTTTTTAGAATCTAAAGACCCCTATGAACGTGACGTAGTTGCCCGAATGTTCATGGATACCCTTGAGAAAATCTATGAACGCTGGTGGGGACCCCGCCTTGACATGATTTTGCTAAATGCTTTGTATTTGCTTATGGAAAAAGAGAACGCAAAACTGCCTGACTTGTACAAGATTTTGGCTGATAATGATTTTCGAGAGATGCTCACAGCAAAATGCCGAGACCAAAACGTCCGCACCTTTTGGGAAAAACAGTACGACAAAATGCCTAAGGATGCGTCTGTGGCTGTTTTAACTAAATTGTATCGTATTGTGCAGGAACGTATTTTGGTTCCTATGTTTATGGCTGAAAAAAGCTGCATAGACTTTCGTGTGGCTATGGATCAGCGTAAAATTGTTATCGTGGATTTGCCTGAGGGGGTGATTACTTCGGATATGGCTAATTTTTTGGGCAGCCTCATCCTATCTGCCACATATAATGCGGGTATGTCCCGTGAAGACCTTCCTGAACATGAACGTGCACCCTTCTATGTATATGTGGATGAAGCTTTACCGCTACACCACCAAAAGCATTCCAGAAACCCTCCAATCCCTACGAAAATTCAAAATCTACATAACCCTAGCAAGCCAATACCTAACCCAATACCGAAAAGACATACAAGACGCCATAACCCAAACCTGCGAAACCATAATCAGCTTCCGAGTAGGCGAAGACACCGCCCGAACGCTTGAAAAGTTTTATCCCAAAAAATACGGCTATCAAACTCTCATGAACCTGCCCCGCCACCTCTTCTTTGTCTCAACACCCTTCCAAGGCAACAGAGAATACCAAGTCTTAGAAACCCTTGACTACAAGGTAGGACATAGTGAACCAGAAAAAGTAATCCGGCACAGTTTAGAGCGGTATGGGTGTGTGGTGGATGTGGATGAGTTAATGGGTCAAGTAAAAACCAAGTCTTTGCAAAGAGACTTTTTGGACTGGCCTGTAACACCTGCAGAATGGACAATACTACTCACAGTCAGACTACTTGGAGGCTATGTTAATGAAGACACTCTACGAGAACACCTCCTATACAACCCCGCCACACCGAAACCCTATGTACTCACGGAGATGGGGTTTGTAAATGCCCTAAAAAACCTAGCCGTTGATAACGCCAAACGAAACGCCTACCTATCCTTCAAAGACGAAACCACACGCCAATACCGCGAAGAAACCTACGCCTACGGCAAAAAGGTGTTAAGAGCCAAAGAGGTACGCACACGAAACTGGCGCTTAGACCTAAGCGATAAAAAAGCCAAACGCCTCCTAGACGTCACCTTTCGTGGTGAGAAAGCCGGTGGTGTTAAGCACATTCAAGCTATTATGTTGCAGCGTAAGGTGTATTGGTTAAACGGGTGGATCGTACGCATAGATGACGGCGAAACTGATGAGAGCGTAGCCGACCTCTACGTTACACCCACCCTACCCGCCTCAAAAACTGAAGGCGCAAAAGGCTACATCGACCACACCAATTGGGATTACAAACGCAGCTTTGCTGTAGAGGTAGAATGTTACCCCAAAAGGCACTGGGACCGACTAAAAGACAACTACCAACGCAACAAGAAAATGGGGTTTCCAACAGTATTTATCGTACCCAACCAAACTGATGAGGAGGCGTTGAAGGAGAAGCTTTTGGAATGGAACGCCACCTACGTAGCCAATTCATCAAAGTTTGAACCCGACCACCCCGAAATGACAACCACCGAAGTTGTAGGTTTGCTTGACAATCAAACCAAAGACCCTGAAACCAGTCAACCTTGTGAAACTGAACCTACTAAACGACCTATCGAACGGGTATCTCAAGAACAGCCAAAGCGTGGAAGAGCACGCCCTCTTTCAGGAAAAAAACTACAAGTTCCCAGGCTTTTCGAGTCAGTCTCGCACCATTCGCTCCTATCCTAGAAATTTGGGCGGCAATCTTTTGGGTTATATTGGAGAGGTCGACTCGCTTTTTTTAGGCAGAAATCCCG